>JADGCQ010000047.1 GCA_015228925.1 Magnetococcales bacterium
ACAAAATCAAAACCCTGGGGGCAATCCCCCAGACCCCTTTTTTCTTTTAATAATTATAAGGTAGGGGGTCTAAACGGTTACCTTATGACTCCCGGTACATCCGAGCTTTTTCCACAATGAATTCCCGCCATCCTGGATCTTCCAAGGCATCGGCGATGGTAAAAATATCCTTATCACCACGACCGGACAGATTGATGATGACCACCGCCCCCTCCGGGATATCCTCCATTTCCGCAAAAGCCCCAGCCACAGCGTGGGTCGATTCCAAAGCACCGATCAATCCCTCAAAACGCATGAGGGTTTTCAAAGCCGCCACCACCGCATGATCGGCAGCCGCAATAAAACGGACCCGACCAATGGCCTGAAGATGCGCCAAAATGGGAGAAACCCCCACATAATCGAGTCCGGCAGCCACCGAATGGGTATCGCGCATCTGGCCATCCTCATCCTGCAAAAACAAAGTCCGATAACCGTGGGCAACCCCAACCCGTCCATCATCGGAAGCCAGCCGCGCGGCATGTCTCCCCGTGGCAAGACCATCGCCCCCCGCCTCGACCCCGACCAATTCCACCTGAGGATCGTCCATAAATCCTTGAAAAATACCCATGGCGTTGGAACCACCACCGACGCAAGCATACACGCGATGGGGCAAACATCCCGTCTGCTTGAGTATCTGCCCCCTGGCCTCGGTGCCGATGATGGACTGAAACCATGAGACCATCTCGGGAAAAGGGTGGGCACCACAGGCGGTCCCCAGGACATAATGGGTATCATCCATACTCCCCACCCAATCCCGCATCGCCTCGTTGATGGCATCCTTGAGGGTACACGAACCGGATGTCACCGGAACCACAGTCGCACCCAACTGTTGCATCCAAAACACATTGGGCCGTTGTCGCTCCACATCCTTAGCCCCCATGTAGATCACACATTCAAACCCCATCCGCGCCGCCATGGTAGCCGTCGCCACACCGTGCTGACCCGCCCCGGTTTCGGCGATCACCCGCTTTTTACCCATCCGCCGCACCAACAATCCCTGACCCATGACATTATTGGCCTTGTGGGCACCGGTTTGATTTAAATCCTCACGTTTGATATAAATCCTGCGACCGTAGTGGCGGGAAAGATTTTCCGCAAACGTCAGAGGGGTAGGCCGACCGGAATAATTCTCCATCACTTCGAGATATTCCCGCCAAAAATCGGGGTCTTTCCGGGCCAATTCATAGCTTTCGGTCAGACGACGGAATGTTTCATGCAAGATTTCCGGTATATATGCCCCGCCAAAGGTGCCAAAATAGCCTGTTTTCATCGTCGATCCCTGGTAGAGTGGCCTGGAGTTGGCGTAACTATAGCCTCTTAAGAGGCATTGAGGAAAGAGAAAGCCTGGATCGTCGATAAAAACCCCCGTCGGTAACCATCAACCTGGCAACATTTCGCAGGTTCTCAAAGAGCGTCCCCTTTCGTGGACCAAACATGGACTTCCCCGCATGGATACCATCGCCGCATGGATTTGGAACCCGTTATTGAGCCTGATCTATATCGAGGTGGGATTGGTGTTTTTGATTTTGACTCGTGGGCTTTCCCTGCGGCTACCCCTGACCGTCTTCAAACAACTTCGGCGTCTCGAAAAACAATCCAAAACCAAAGATAGCCATATTTCCCATCTCAAGGCGTTCAGTGCCGGAATTGCGGCCAGTGTCGGCGTCGGCAATCTGGCCGGCGTGGGAACCGCCATCCATCTGGGAGGACCGGGAGCCATGTTCTGGTTTTGGGTTTCCGCCATCGTCGGCAGTTCCTTTCAGATGTGCAGTGCCTACCTGGCCGTGCGCCATGGCCCCAAAGATGTCAATTCTCCCCTCTTCGCCACCCCCATGTCCTATATCGTCAAATTTACCGGGCACTCCTGGCCCAAGCTGGCCCCCTTGCTCGCCGGGATGATTCTTTTCCACGGTATGGTCAGTGCCAACCTGATTCAGGCCAATTCGGTCTCCCGCGCCGTAGCCAACCAAATGGGAACCTCCGATTTGATCATCGCCATCGTGCTGTTTATCGCCGTCGCGGGAGCCATTGTCGGTGGCGTCCAATCCATCGTCGATATCAGCGCATTCCTGGCACCGTGGATGATCCTCCTCTTTGTCGCCAGTGGCCTCCTGATTCTCATCCAAAACCCTTTGGCCACATCCCAATCTCTGCAACACATTCTCCAGTCGGCTTTCCATCCCCATTCCTTCGGTGGCGGCGTTGCGGGCTATACGGTGATGATGGCCATGCAGTTCGGGGTTTCCAGGGGGGTATTTTCCCATTTTTCCGGCATGGGAACCGCCCCTTTTCTGCAAGGTGCCAACGATGATCACCCGGCGGTGGGGGCCTACATGGCCGCCCTGGTCCCCCTGGTAGACTCCCTGATCGTATGCAGTATCAGCGGCTTGGTCATCCTTTCGGTCGGGGATTGGCAACAATTTACCGGTGCCTACCTGACCGCCGTCGCCTTCCAAACCGGATTGGGCGACCTCGGTCGCATCATCATTTTCATTTGCCTGGGAATCTTCGCCTACACCACCATCATCAGTTGGGCACATTTCTCGGAACGGTGTTTTCAATACCTGGGGGGGACCAACCTGATCGCCTTCCGTTGGTTTTTCTCCGGCGTCACATTCTGTGGCCCCTTCATGCCAGTAGCATTCATCTGGTCCCTGGCCGATGTCGTCATCAGCCTGATGCTCTTGTTCCATCTGCTCCCCATGACCTACATTGTCGTCAAAACATCGCCCGAACTGCTCAAAGATTTGCTGAACCCAACGTCAAATCAATGACTTTAACTCCACGTTGATTTTAGGAGGCCATCCATGCCAGTTTATGGAGTCTGGAATAATAAGGGGGGTGTGGGCAAAAGCTATCTCACTTTCCAAATTGCCGCAGAATATGCAGCCCAACATCCTGAAAAAAAAATTCTTGTCATTGACCTCTGCCCTCAAGCCAATTCTTCGGCAATGCTTCTCGGAGGCATGGTCGAAGGAGAAGCCGTTCTTTCAAAAATCTATGCGTCAACCCCGTTAAGAACAATTTCCGGTTATATTTCTGATCGAATCGTCAATCCTTACAATTCTCCATTGACTGGGGCCAACTATATCACACAGATCAATCGATATAATAAGGCCATTCCAAGTAATCTGTTCCTCGTCGTCGGCGATGAACAATTGGAAATCCAATCGTCGCGAGTCGGCAGGGCCGCCGCCCCAGGACCGCAAAATGCTTGGCAACACGTTCATCTGTGGATACGCGATCTGATTACAGACATCACCACATCTTGGAACGTACCCGATTTGACCGTATTTATTGATTGCAACCCAAGTTTTTCCATTTACACAGAACTGGCCATGTCCGCATCCGACTGCCTGCTGATACCCTTCTCAGCCGATGGTTCGTCAATCAGAGCTGTCCGGGCCGTTCTTACTTTGGTCTATGGAACACAAAGTCGCCAAGGGGCGTCCCAACAATCTGATTTCCATATTGAATCCCAGCGATGGCGAATGAGTGTCCCAAAAATTTATATGTATATTGGAAACCGACTCACACAGATGAATAACTCATCCGTATCCGCGTTCAAAACCATTGTCAACAGCATTGCTCAAGAACTTTGGGATATCTGGCAGCAGAACGCCTCATTATTCTGTACCCATACTTCCAGTTCTACCCCAGCCAACCGAAAAGAATTCCAGAAAATGTTTCAATATCAAGTTAATGACGCCAATACAGCATCCGTTGTGTCCGGGGTACTCGGAATTCCCATCACCCAACTGTCCGCAGGATCCAGAACGCTTCTGGGCAATCGGAATGTGATCGTCAATCAATCCCAACTTGACAAACAAATCCCCAACATCACAGGTTTAGTTGCCAATATTGAGTAAATATTTAACTATGCCGGTTTAGAAAGCCCACCACCAAATTTGCCTGGGTACCAACACTTGCCATGGAAGATCTGCTTTTTCTCTGTCACCGTATCCCCTATCCGCCCAACAAGGGTGATAAGGTACGCTCCTATCATCTGCTCCGTTTTCTGGGAAAACACTACCGGGTCCACGTAGGAGCCTTCATCGACGACCCCGCCGATGCCCAATTTGGTGAAATTGTGCAGCAGTTATGCACGGGGGAAACCTACTGGGGACGATTGCATCCCAGAATAGCGAAAATTCGCGCCCTACGCGGTCTTTGGGGTCAACAACCCCTCACGTTCCACTATTATAATCATCCAGGAATGTCCCAATGGGTCGATGATCTCATGGAACGTCTCAAAATACCGCGTATCCTGGTGTATTCATCGGCACCCAGCCGTTTTGTCCTCAAGGATTGGCCACATAAACCGCGACGTATCATCGATTTTGTCGATGTGGATTCGGAAAAATGGCGGCAGTATGCCCAGGAGAGCCACGGTCTGCGCCACTACATCCATGCCCGCGAAGCCCGCACCCTCCTGGAGGCGGAAAGGATGATCGCCAGTCGTTTCGATGCCTCTCTGTTTGTCAGCGAAGAGGAAGCGGCATTATTCCAAGAATTGGCCCCGGAATCCGCCGGGCGCGTTCATTTTTGGGACAATGGGGTGGATTGCGACTATTTCGACCCCCAACTCTCCTTTCCCAACCCCTATGGCCAAGGTCAAACCTTGGTCTTTACCGGGGCCATGGACTACCTGCCCAATGTCCAGGCGGTCGTCTGGTTTGCCGAAACGGTGTTTGATATCATTCGCCAAAAAGTGCCGACCACCCGCTTTGCCATCGTCGGGGCACGCCCCACCAAAGCGGTGAAACGATTGGCACGGATCCAAGGGATCGAAGTCACAGGGGCGGTACCAGACATACGCCCGTATCTGGCACACGCCCAGGTAGCGATAGCACCCCTTCGGATTGCCCGTGGCGTGCAAAACAAAATCCTGGAGGCCATGGCCATGGCCAAACCGGTCATCGCCACCCCCCAGGCTATGGAGGGGATTCGTTACCATCCATCGCTCCAGCATTGGGTGACCGACATGCCGGAACTCTTCGCCCATTATGCCATCAAACTTCTGGCACCTGGGGAAGGGACCGCCCGCGCCAGCGAATATGGTCACATGGGACGACGTTTTGTCCTGGAACATTATCAATGGGAAACCAACCTGCAAAAAGTACTGACACTCCTGGAACCCTAAGGCCATGCGCATCGTCTTTTTGCTCTATCGCCTGGATGTGGGTGGTCTGGAAACGGTGGTGGTCAACCTGATCAACCGCCTCCCCCCAGCCCACTTTGAATACCACATCATTGCATTGACCCAGTGCGGTGCTTTTAAAAAACGGATCCAACATCCCCAGGTTCATTTTCATGATCTTAACAAAAAAGCGGGCAAGGATTGGTTGGTATGGTTCAGACTTTGGCAATTATTGAAAAAGATCAAACCGGACCTCGTTCACACCTGCAACATCGGCACCCTGGAGGGGGTCATCCCCGCTTTTTTTGCGGGCCGACCCATCACCATCCATGCCGAACACGGACGCGACAGCAGCGATCCTCACGGGGAAAACAAAACCTACATCCGCCTGCGAAAAATTCTCAACCCGTTTGTCGATGCCTTTGTTTGTGTCTCCCAAGATTTGCACGCATGGCTGACCCAACGGGTCTCCATACCAGAAACCAAAGTCCACCTGATCATCAACGGAATCGACACCCAGCACTTCACCCCGGGACCAACAAGATCCCCCCTACCCCACCCCGGCTTCGCCAATGCGTCCGATTTTATTATCGGGACCGTCGGACGATTATGGCCAATCAAGGACCAAGCCAACCTAGTCACTGCGCTGGCCAGTATCCGTCACAGTGACCCCGAAGGATTCCAACGCTGTCGTCTGGTCCTCATGGGTGACGGTCCCCAACGCCAGGAGATCGAAAGCTTGGCACATCACTTAAACGTCACCGACAAGCTTTGGATCACCGGCTGGCGCGATGATATCGCCCAACTGTTGCGCTGCCTCGATCTGTTTGTCCTCCCCTCCCTGGCCGAAGGGACACCGTTGACCATTCTCGAAGCCATGGCGACCGGATTGCCGATCATTGCCACACGGGTGGGTGGCGTAGCGGATCTCCTCACGGAGGGTCACACCGGAACCCTGGTACCACCCGGCGATCCCAATGCCCTGGCCCAGGCCATACTCACCCACCTCCACAACCCCGCATGGTCACAAAACTTGGGGAAAAGAGGACGTTATCACGTAGAGACGCACCATTCCCTGGAAACCATGGTGGAAAGCTACCGAATCCTGTTTCAAAATCACTTGTTACAAAAGACAAAATAAATTACAATTCTCTTTTTGATTTTTTTCCATGAAAGATATATTCTGTAGGTTGGTCAGGCTTTGGTGTCATCCCTTTTAAACGGTCGGGAAACATAGGGCAATCCGCTATGGTTGACGGTCAAGAAAGTCCACAGGATACACTCCAACCCGTTGGTTCTGAAGACAGTGTTACACAAACGGCCCCCGTGGATCCCGTATTGGTGCGTCGTCGTCAGCTTTTGAAAGGGATCGCCGCCGGTGTCCCCGCCATCGTCACCCTGCAAAGCGGTGCCGCCCTGGCCGCCAGCAGCATAACCCCACAGTGTACCATCAATGGCCCCTCCTTTGCGGGCCAAAACCGTTGTTTAACGGCCACTGCCGCCGGAACCAGTGTTTGGGTCTATAAGGTCGATACCGATACAACGGTTTGGGGTGCTGGTGGTAACGGCCCGTGTACCAACTCCGCACATTACGGGGCCGTCTACGTCAATAACGACGGCATCTACACCACCACGACCCCCTGGGGTGGAGTCAATGGGGGAGGCACAACGACCGACCAACCGGCAGCGGGGTATTATGCAATTACCAGAACGTGTTGGTCTTCTTTTTACTGGCCCTGATCTCCCCCTCCACATGGTCCACCCAACATCGGTTTCAGAGCCATCCCTATCGCCAGTTACCGTTGCCCTCCCGCCAACACCGGGCCGTTGGAAGCGCAATCCGGGGTCTGTATTGCAAATTGTGCGCTTCGATCATAACCATGTCCTTTTCAACCCAGCATCGGGGTCTACGCATCTGGTCAATGATCTGATTTTGGATATCCTCGATGCCTTGGCTCATGAACCGGCTGGCGGTTTAGAACTCGCACAACGCTTGCAGTTAGAAGCCGGTGAGGATGGAACCCTCTTGGAATTGGAACGCATTCTCCAAAACCTGGACCAACTGGGTCTCATCACGCCGGTGGATTTGTGAAGATTGGCCAACAATCGCAACAAGAATTGCGTCGCCACCTGGGTTCGCAAGGGTTACGCTGGAGCGTTGGACCTTTTATCGTCCATCTGCGCGCAAAGGTTCCCAATTTTCCCCAATTCTTGCACACATTTTATGGGGAAAACCTCCTGTTATCCCCCCCTTGGGACGATATCGCCGATTTTCACCTCACCCTGCATCCTCCTCCCGGTCTACGCCGCTTTTGGCGACCCAAAGTCCATTTTCGTCTGGATGGCAACGCCTTTTTTACCCCATTTCCGCTCGATCACGCCCCACCCTTGTTTGAATGGGGCCTGAACATGGCCATCGCCTCCCGCAGTAATCATTATCTTCTGTTTCATGCGGCAGTCCTGGAAAAAAACGGCAACGCCCTGATGTTGCCGGGGACGCCAGGTTCTGGCAAAAGTACCCTGTGCGCCGCCCTGATGCTGCGTGGTTTTCGTCTCCTTTCCGATGAGTTTGGACTGTACTGCCCCCAACAAAAACGGTTTATGGCCAACCCACGCCCCATCGGCCTCAAAAATGAATCCATCGATATTATTCGCGCCTTCGATTCCCAGGCCATCCTCAGTCAGGAATTCCCCAATACCCGCAAGGGGACAGTGTGCTATCTGCAACCATCCGCAGAGAGCGTACACAACGCCCACAACGGTGCCATACCCACCTGGATTGTATTTCCCAGTTTTCAGGAGAGTCAGCCCACCTATCTGGAAACACTCCCCCAGGCGACCAGTTTTTTACGCTTGGCCGCCAACGCTTTCAACTATGAAACCATGGGGGCCACCGGCTTTGAATGTGTCCATGCGATGATCCAGAGTTGCTCCGTGATGCAACTGCGTTTTGACCGCCTGGAAGAGGCCCTGTCGCAGTTGCACACATTGACACAATCAACCCAACCAACCGTTCCAACGTGATTCTCATCAAACCCATCCCGATGGCGACAGCAACCTTGAACCACTTCCTCACAGGGTGTCGCGCTGTATGGGTTCCCGTTTTGCGCCTGATCCTGTTTTTTGTTCCCCACCATGGCCCGACAAGGCGAACCTTGAGCCATCTTTTGGTGGAAAACAAACGGTATGCCGAAGCCTTGCCCTCCTTGCAACACCTGTTGGAATCGGGCCAGGCAACCGGCCAAGTTCACGCAGACCTGGCGCAGGTGTACTTCCATTCCCAACGATTGACAGCGGCGGAAAAATCATTACGTTCCGCCTTGGTACTGGAACCCACCCGCGCTTCCTGGTGGTTGAATCTTGGGATCCTTCTGACCAAACGCCAGCACCGTGAAGCGGCGATTCATGCCTTTGAAAAAGCCATCCTTGCCGATCCCAACAAAGTCGATCCTCTGTTTTTTCTGGCCAATGAATATCTTAACCCCAGTCATACCGATGCCTTGCGCGTCGAAGCCCTGTGCCGCCAGGCACTCACAATCGATCCCCACCATGAAAGTTGCCTCAACTTTCTGGCGGTTGCCCTGGGATTATTGGGACGGTTGGATGAAGCCATCACCCTGAACCATCACATTTTGCACCATTTTCCCAATAATACCTCCGCCCTGAAAAATCTGGCTACCCTGGGTGCCCTACCCAAAGAAAACCAGGAGATCCAATGGCCCGATACCCACTATGGCCCTCCCCATGAACGGGCCTATCATCCGTTTGCCATGGCCAAAGTCCATAAAAAAAATAAAAATCATGCCGCTGCCTTGGCCTGTTATCAAACCGGCAATGCCATCATGCGCCAAAGCTTCCCGTATGAAATCAGTGAGGACATTCTGCACTGTGAACGCATTCGGGCCGTCTTCAACCCCCAATTTTTCGCCGACCGCCCCCAGTGGGGGATCCCCTCGGACAAACCCATTTTTATTCTGGGGATGCCGCGGTCCGGCACAACCCTCATCGAACAAATACTCGCCACCCACCCGCAGTGTCATGGCGGCGGCGAACGCAACGAAATCTACGAACTTGCCGATTCCATGGGGATCTTTTCAAAAGAACACCAAGCCTATCCCGAAGCGACGCGAGAACTCCGCGACGACGAAGTGAAAATTCTTGGACAGAGTTATGTGCAAAGTCTCACCCTGTTAAACCATGACGCCCCCAGGATCACCGACAAAAGACCCCATAATTTTCTCCATGTTGGCTTGATTCACCTGCTCCTGCCCAACGCTCGGATCATCCACTGCCGCCGTCACCCCATGGATACCTGCTTAAGCTGTTACGAGCAATTGTTCGCCGATCACCATCCCTACGCTTATGATCTCACCGAATTGGGAAAATATTATCGAAATTACCACCATCTGATGCAACACTGGCAAGAAACCTTGCCAGGACGCCTATTGGAAATCCACTATGAGGAGGTCATTCGTCATCCAGAAGCGATGATCCGCCGCATATTGGACCATTGCGCCCTGGCCTGGGATGAACGTTGCCTCGATTTTCACCAAACCCAACGTCAGGTAGAGACTGCCAGCCATATTGAAGTGCGTCAGCCGTTGTACAAGACCTCCGTGGGACGATGGCGCATGTATGAAGAACAACTGCAACCTTTGCGTCATGCCCTGGGCGATGTGTTTCCTTAAAATGACCGACATGAACCGACCCCATCCATCGCCGATGCTCCAGGTATTTCAACAACCGGAACGTTTCCCCGAGTTGGATGCGGTCTCCCAGGATCTTGTCCTGCGACAATCCCGGCGTGCCCACCTGTTGGGCCGTCTGGAGGCCATCCTGCGGGAAAAAGGGCTGTTGGATCGCCTGAAGCCACGAGTCCGTAACCACCTCATCAGTGCCCGCAATCTGGTTCGGGAAGACCGGCGAATGCTCACCTGGGAGGTCAACCGGGTACAGCGTGCCCTGTGGAACACCGGCCTTGACATTATTCTTCTCAAGGGGGGGGCCTATGTGTTTCTCGACCTTCCCATGGCCCAGGGCCGTCCTGTGGCCGACCTGGATATTTTGATGGAACCCAAAGATTTTCCCCTCATTGAAGCCTGCATGGCCCAACATGGATGGGAACAAGCCAAACTTCACCCCTATGACCAACGCTATTATCGCGAATGGATGCATGAGTTGCCCCCCCTCAGACATCGCGTGCGGATGACAGAGCTGGATATTCACCACACCATCATCCCCAAGACCAGCCGTCTGCAACCCGATTCTCGCCTTTTTCTTTCATCGGCCCAAAAGATTCCTGGCCATCCCGGCTTGAAAACCCTGGCCCCCACCGACATGGTGATCCACGCCGCCGTCCATCTATTTTACGATGGTGATTTTGACAAAGGGTTGCGCGGGCTGTTGGATCTGGACGGCTTGTTATCCCACTGGGCCTTGGATGCGACCTTTTGGCCGCAACTCCTCCCCCGTGCGCGGGTGTTAAATTTGATCCGCCCGTTGTATTATGCCCTCCATTTTTGTCACCGTTTGTTGGGAACACCCATCCCCGAAACGATACTGGCCGAGGCGAACGCCGATCCCCAGGCACCGGGAATGGTGGCCCGGGTCGTCATGAACCAACTGATTGCCCGCATCATGACGCCGGGCAATCCTGATCGCTTGGAATTCACCTCCTGGTTGGCCTGGAGTCTCTTGTATATTCGTTCCCACTGGTTACGGATGCCACCGAGAATGCTGATTTCTCACCTCACCCAAAAAGGTTTACGCAGATGGCGTTTCGATGTGCGCAATCGTAGGATTGTTTGACCTGACAGGTCATCGCATCCCGGATCATGGCATTTTGAACCGGATGAATCAGAGCCAGAGTCATCGTGGACCCGACGGCGCAGGGTTGCATACCGCCCCCGGCGTTGGTCTGGGCCATCGGCGTCTTTCCATCATCGATCTTGCGGGGGGAAAGCAACCCCTTTTCAACGAAGATGGTCAGGTTGCGGTGGTTTTCAACGGTGAGATCTACAATTTCCAGGCGTTGACCCAAGAATTGACCGCCCTGGGACATCATTTCACCACCCATTCCGATACCGAAATCCTCGTCCACGGATGGGAAGCCTGGGGGCCGGGTCTGACCGACCGTCTACGCGGCATGTTTGCCTTCGCCATCCACGACCAAAGACAATCCACCCTCTTTTTGGCGCGTGATCGTCTGGGGATCAAACCATTGCACTATGCCCTCCTCAAGGATGGCTGGCTGGCGTTCGCCTCGGAACTCAAAGGGATCACCACCCACCCCGATTTTGAGCGGGTGTTGGATCCCAGGGCCATCGAATGTTATTTTGCCCTGGGATACGTCCCCGACCCCCTGACCATCCATACCCAGGCCCAAAAACTCCCCCCGGGACACCGCTACACCCTCCGATCGGGACAACCCTGGTCTCATCCCGAATGTTATTGGGATCTTGCATTTGAACCTGTCCATCATCCTGTTAACCGGCGGGAAGCCGGGGAAGAATTATTGTACCGTCTCAAAGAATCGGTCAAAAGCCACATGATCGCCGATGTGGAACTGGCCGCATTTTTATCGGGAGGGGTCGATTCCAGTGCGGTCGCGGCCCTCATGGCCCAGGCTTCACCAGGCCAGTCG
Organism: Magnetococcales bacterium; assembly: GCA_015228925.1. Taxonomy (GTDB): domain Bacteria; phylum Pseudomonadota; class Magnetococcia; order Magnetococcales; family UBA8363; genus UBA8363. The sequence continues at coordinate 11,823 of JADGCQ010000047.1, forward strand.
GTAACCGCCTGCACCGTCTCCTTTGCCGATCCCGCCTTTGATGAAACCCGGTGGGCGACCCAGGTAGCCCAACGCTATGGACTGAACCATCGGGTGGAACGGGCCGAACCCCATCATTTTCATCTCATGGATCGTTTGGCCTGGCACCATGACGAACCCTTTGCCGATCATTCCTCCCTTCCCACCTGGATCGTCTGCGAAATGGCGAGAAAACACGCCAAAGTCGTCCTTTCCGGCGATGGCGGCGATGAATCTTTGGCGGGCTATGAACGTTATCGTTTTGTCATGGCCGAAGAAGCCATCAAGGGATTTCTCCCGCTCGGGTTGCGCCGCCTGATCTTTGGCCCCCTGGGGACACTTTATCCCAAAGGGGATCGTCTGCCCCGATTTCTCCGGGCCAAATCGACGTTCCAGTCTTTGGCCAAGGATAGTATCGATGGTTATTTTCAGGCCGTCTCCATCATCCCTTGGGAATTAAGAAAACGTCTCTATTCACCGGCGTTGCGTTCCAACCTTCAAGGGTATCAGGCCGAAGAGGTCTTCCGGCAATTGGCCCCCAAAGCACCGGATCATCCTTTGGCAAGGATGCAATATCTCGATTTTAAAACCTTTTTGGCTGGACGGGTACTCACCAAGGTGGATCGCGCCAGCATGGCGCACGGATTGGAGGTGCGAGTTCCCTTGTTGGACCATGAATTGGTGTCCTGGATGATTCAGCTTCCCGCCGAATATAAGATTTACCGGGGATCGGGCAAGGCACTGCTCAAGGAGGGGCTGACGGACCTTTTGGGTCAAGAGTTGCTCAACCGTCCCAAGATGGGCTTTATCGCCCCCATCGCTCAATGGTTAAGACAACCTTTGGCCGCACGGCTCCGGGGACTCCCCACCGAATCCCGCCTTGTCACCCCTGGGGGATTGGAGCCGACGTTTCTCGGATGGATGGTCGATGAACATCTTCAGGGCCGACGGGATTTCAGTCAACCCTTGTGGGCTGTCCTACAATTTGATGCGTGTTTGAAACAGGTATTCCCCTGACGGATAAACCAACCTATTGAAAACACATCAGTCTATCGTATCATTAAAACTCCGTGAATATTGACAGTCACTAATATATTATCGATAATGAGAAATCGCTGCATCAGCACTCGCCAGAATCTTGGATACTCCCGTAAGATAGGCACACATGGAGTGCTAAGCTCTTGAAAAGGATTAAAGCATGGCATCTGGGAAACTATTGCGACAACTGATCAAGTCCGGCGCGAACGGCAATGTCGAAGCCTTCCGTACCGCTTCTGAGGAGGTCATTCGGGAAGAGCGGGACAAACATCACCATCTGTTAGCCAATGACCTGGAAAAGATGCTCTACGGCCACGCCAACACCGCCAACAAACCCTTTTTTTCCCTAGTCAAACAGATCCCAAACGACAAAGAACGAGGACTGCCGCTGTTACATATCAAGGAACCGATCCGGCGCATTGAAGATGTTGTCCTGTCCGATCAAAACAGTGCCTTGATTGATGAGATTCTTCAAGAACACCACCGTCAGGAGGTATTGAAAAGCCACGGTCTTTCTCCCGTGGATCGGTTGCTGTTTTGTGGCCCCCCAGGATGCGGAAAAACGCTGACGGCTGAGGTCATGGCTTCTGAATTGGGTCGGCCACTGGCTATTGTACGGATTGACAGCGTCGTCTCCTCTTACCTGGGGGAAACCGCATCCAATCTGAGGCAAGTGCTGGATTTCGTATCATCCGTACCCATGGTCGTGCTGTTTGACGAGTTCGATGCCCTCGCCAAAGAACGTGCCGATGTGGCAGACCATGGAGAGCTAAAACGGGTGGTCAATGCCTTCCTGCAACTGATGGATAGTTACGAAGGAAAAAGTCTCCTTATTGCCGCGACCAACCATGAAGGAATTTTGGATGCCGCTGTTTGGCGGCGTTTTGATGAGGTTCTAGTTTTTGAACCACCCAACGTAAAACAGTTGCCTCCTTTGCTGGCCTGCAAACTGCGCGGACTTCGCCGTGAGTTTGAGATCGATAGCACCGAGGTAATCAACCTTTTCAAGGGAATGAGCCACGCCGATGTGGAACGGGTGTTACGCCGAGCCGCCAAGGAGATGGTTTTGGGGGGCAAAGAATTTTTAAGCACGCGACATCTCCAGTCTGCCATCCGCCGGGAAGACACCCGACGCGCCCGAATGAAGTGAGGGAAATAATTGATGCTTGAATCCTATCCGCATCTATCCCTGCAACGGGAAACGCCGGACAACAAAAAACGGCCTGGAACCCCTTTTTTTACGAAAAGCCCTTCGGATATCCTTGCCCACGCTCGAGGATTACAACAAACACTCGCGCAAGCCAAAAGACAAGATGACGACGTGGGTGGTTTCGATGAACGTCGCCTGTTCCGGTTTTCAGTGCAGAAGGGGTTCAACCCGGACGATCTGCGTAAAATTTCTTCGGAAATAGAGTTCGTTAGCCAGGAGGATGAAACAGTTGTTGTCGGCTTTGCCACGGATGCTGCCCTGGCCGAGTTCGAGTCCCGACTGGCTACCATGGCCAGCGGTGGCGATATTACCAACAAGCAGGTCATTTATGCCTTGCAAAGTATGGATCGCTGGAGTCCTGAGCATCGCAAGAGGTGGGCGTTAGAAAAAAAGGGATTTCCCAAAGAAGAACGATTCCTATTGGATATAGAACTATGGCCCCTTGAGGATAACCCCCGAGGACGTAACTTGGAATGGGCGGCCTTCGAGAAATGGTTGGAACAGGAAGGGATCGAAAATAAGGATCAAATCAAAAACGACGGTTTGACGCTCTATCGCGTCCATTGCGACACCCAGCAGGCTGAAAGACTCCTTCGTCATCGTGATGTACGATCCATCGATTTACCACCCGATTTTGGTCTGGATTTCTCACTCCTGATTCAAGATATTCGAGACTTTTCACCGATCACCAGTCCTGCCGAAAATGCCCCCGGGGTGGTGATTCTCGATAGCGGATTAGCCACGGGACATCCCTTACTCGAAGCGGCGGTTGGTGAGGCCGATAACTTTTTACCGAATGAGATCAGTGCCGCTGATGAACATGGCCACGGAACCCAAGTCGCGGGATTGGCTCTCTATGGTGACTTTGAGTCCGCCTTAAAATCAGGCCAGTTCATCCCGACCATTCGATTGTTCAGTGGGCGAATTCTTGACAGAAACAAACAAAACACACACACAACAGACCTTATTGCAAAACAGATTGAGAACGCTGTGCGGTATTTTTCTGACGCATACCAATGCCGGGTTTTCAATCTTTCCATCAACGACGAAAATAAACCCTACCAGGGAAATCATTTGGGTGGAGTATCCGTGACCCTGGACAACCTCTCCAGAGAGTTAGGGATTCTGTTTGTGGTATCGGCTGGCAACCATCGCGTTTGTGCTGACTCCCCTACGGGAATGGAATGGCGGGAAAAGTATCCCGATTATTTATTGTCTGATCCATGGAAGATTACCGAACCAGCCCCTGCGCTCAATGTTCTCACAGTTGGAAGTGTGGCCAAGTATAATCGACCCTTTTCATCAACCCCTGATGAAATGGCCATTGCCCAGGTCGATCAACCTTCTGACGTTTACCCGACATGGACCATCCATTGATGGTGCCATCAAACCCGAACTGCTTGCTTACGGTGGCAATTGGGGTATCAAAATCCATGCTACCGATGCAAGACTACTGGAGCAAAATCGTGGTTTGGGAGTTGCTTCCACCAACTTCCAATTCATCAGACAACTATTAACTGAAGGGTGCGGTACCAGCATGGCCGCGCCGCAGGTGGCGCATCTGGCAGCATCCATTCTCCGAGAGCATCCTAAAGCCAGCACGAATCTGCTGCGCGCACTTCTCTGCGCTCATGCAGTCATGCCTGAACCTTGCCAGAATCTGATTGACCAAAACAAAGAATTCAGAACGGTCTGTGGATATGGGCGTGTGGATGAACCGGCTTTGTATCGTTCACTGGAAAACGCAGTAACCCTCATTGCCAACGAAACGATCGCCAACAAACACCATCATTTTTATGAGATTCCCATTCCAAGTGATTTCACCAGTGGGAGTAAACGGTCCCGTAAGATCTCCGTCGCCTTGGCCTATACGCCCCCTGTCCGTACAACCCGAATCAAATATCGCGCCACCCGCATTGATTTCCGCCTAGTCGCTGCGCCCGATCTGGAACATGTCACCACGATGTTCAACCAAGCCACTGAGAAGAAGGACTTCAGCAACATTCCCGAATTTAAAAAGGGGAAGATTGGCCAGACGGCCCGCAACAAGGGGACAGTTCAAGCCGATTCCTGGCAATTCGAGTCGTTTAACAAAAATGCTCTCCTAAAAAACGAACGCTTATTCGCGGTAGTCACCCGCAACGATTTTCCCTGGGGAGAAGACTTGTGTTCTGAAAAGGAGGACTATACCTTGGTGGTCAGCCTACACGACCGTGAGAACGAAAACGCGAGGCTCTATTCCCAAATTCGCGCCAAGATCCAAGCCAAGATACGCATGAGGGCCAAATAAACATGTGACTCCCCTGCCTTGCCCCCCAGGGATCATCCCTCACTCGTTTCTTTGGCAACCGTTTTTTTAGGCAACATTGGCACATGGATGATTCAGCTTCTCGCCGAATATAAGATTTACCGGGGATCGGGCAAGGCACTGCTCTCAAGGAGGGACCGACGAGATTTCAGTCAACCCTTGTGGGCCGTCCTGCAATTTGATGCGTGTTTGAAACAGGTGTTTTCATAACCGACCGCAAAAATTCAGGGGTGTGATATCACGCAGGTTGGAAAACCATACCCCGGTTGGCCTATCGGTAAATTTCGCGCCGATGACCTATCCTGATGACAAGAACGATCAACCTGTCATCCTCAATGGTGTACAATAGCCGATAGTCCCCCACTCGAATGCGCCAGATATCGGGAAATCCCGATAATTTCTTGGCTCCATGCGGTCGTGGGTTATTCTCAAGTTGATCGATAACAGGCCGAACCCGTAACCAAATATTTCGAGGAAGTTTGTCAATCTGCTTCTGTACTCGGCCAGGGATGGAAACCCTATAGGACATGCTTCAAGTCCATGCTGGATTTAACATCTTTCCATGAAATTCCCGGTTCACCACCTTCTTTAAATTCCCGGTAAAGTTGTTGCGCCTCAACCACATCCTGTTGGTCTTCCCACTCTTCCAGGAAGCGATCTAACGCTTCTTGTACCAACACATCCAAGGGACGGCCTGTCTTTTGGGAAACCATTTGGAACATTTCTTCCGTATCGGCAGAAAGTTCGATAGCCAACATAGACCATCCTCCTCACTTTTTATCCCGCACTTGTTTTTTTAGGCGACCAGAACCGCCTAACCAGCCAAATCACCACCGCCAGCAAAACCAAACCCACCAGGACATACATTTCATATTCCTGAACCCGACCCAAGAATTTTTCCACCGCCTTGCCGAAATAATACCCGGCCATACCAAAGGAGGTCGCCCAAATGGCCGCCGACAAAAAATTCAATACCATGAAACGGAGAAATGTCAGCTTGCTCAACCCCATCGCAAAGGAAGTGACGTTGCGCACACCATAGAAAAATCGATAGACCAGGATAAACCAAACATCCCACCGCTGGATCAATTCAAGAACCCGTTTAACCCCGGCGGTCCACTTGCGTTCCTTTTTCCAAAACCAATCGCTCCCCAAACGTCGGCCAATGAAAAACACCAACTGGTCACCCAAAAATGTCCCCGTACCCGCCACGATCACCGAAGTCCACAGATCCAAATGCCCCTGGGAGGCCAAATAAGCCGCCACCAAAAGAATGGTTTCCCCCTCCAGGAACGTCCCAATAAACAAAACCAAGTAGCCATATTCCAAAAGAAATGCTTCCACGTAACGTTCCTACACATTTGGAGAAAAACCACGCGCGATGGCCAAGGTCATCACCATCATCCGCCAATTTCCCGATCCCTCAAGCGATTCGGACCAGCCGAGCGGCAAAAAAACCGTCCATCCCGCAAAGCCCAGGCCATGTTTGAAAACAACCATCGGCATTGACCCACTCCGCAGGGAGTTGTTCCTCCTCTGGCATGACCGGATCCAAACGCCAGCAAGGATGAGACGCAAGAAACAATTGGATCACTTCCTGGTTTTCTTCAGGTTCCATGGAACAAGTGGCATACAGCACCACCCCACCCACCACCACGCGCCCCGCAATCCCCGTCAAGATCGCCACCTGTTCCACCTGCATCCGCCCAGGATCCCCAGGTTGACGTAACCATTTGATCTCCGGGTGGCGACGAATAATCCCCGTACCCGTACACGGGGCATCCACCAAAACACGGTCGAATGTTCGTCCAGCCAACACGGTACTCTCAGCGGCATCACCCGCAATCACCTCGACCCCCACCACCCGCAACCGCCGCAGATTATCCCGTAGACGTTGCAGTCGGGAAGGGTTCTTATCCATGGCGGTCAATTCACAAGGACCACCCGCCAACTGTGCCAAATGCGCCGTCTTACCCCCCGGAGCGGCACACGCATCCAATATCCGATCCCCAGGTTGCGGTCGCAACAAACGGGCAACCCACTGCGCCCCCTGGTCCGCCACCGCAAATCCCCCTTCGGCATAGCCTGGGAGGGCCTCCACCACACCGCCCGTTTCCATCACCACAGCACCCGGCGTATCAGGACATGGTTTTGCCCCATGGGTCAGCAATCGTTGCAACGTGGATTGTTGGACGATGGAATCACCATGAAGGCGCAAGGTCAACGGGGCCGGATGATTGCCCGTTTCCAAACGAGACCGACACCCCGCCTCTCCAAACCGCTCCCACCACCGCCGGACTAACCAGGATGGATGAGAAGTTTCCAAAGCCAACCGTTCCACCGGATCGGAAATACCCAAAAATATCTCCGTCCAATCCAAACTCACCGCCTTGCGCAACACGGCATTGCAAAACGGGGCCATGGCCTTTTCCTTGGAGTTTTTGACCATCCCCACCGCTTCAAAAACAGCCGCCCGCGCCGGTACTCGGAGAAAATGGGCTTGGTACAGGGCCGTCACCAACACCGCCTTGATAAAATGATGCTTCTCCGCCAAAGGACGCGCCATGCACCGAGCCAGTTGCGCGGTGAGCAAGGCATGGTAGCGCAACGATCCCATGGCGATTTCAAAAGCTAGGCCGGTGTCTCGGGAGGAAAGGCTCTCCAACCAATGGGTTCCACGCAAAGGGCGACCATCGCGCATCACCTGAAGCACCGCCTCCACGGCACAACGACGCGGATCCGAACTTCTAAGCGTGGTTGCCATCAAGGATTTCCCGTAGCCGTTGCCACAACACTCCCAAACCTTCGTCGGTGTGGGAAGAGACCGTCACCACCGGCGGCATACCAAATCCCGGGACACGCGCTACCGCCTCTTGAAGTTCCCGGACCGCTTGTCTGCGCGGGTTGGATTTGAGTTTGTCCATTTTGGTCGCCACCGGCAACCATGGAACCCCTTTCAACGCCAACAAAGCCATGAGATCCCGATCCAGATCGGTGATGCCACGTCGCAAATCCAATAAAATGATCACCGCCCGCAATTCGGAACGTTGCCCCAGATAATGTTCCATCACCTGATCCCACGACTGCCGTTGATCACGCGCAACCTTAGCGTACCCATAACCCGGCAAATCGACAAACATCCATGTCCCCCCCACGGAGAAAAAATTGATCTCCCGGGTTCGGCCCGGGGTGCGACTTACCCGCGCCAAGTTTTTCCGGTTCAACAGACGGTTCAACAACGAAGATTTTCCGACATTGGAACGTCCCGCAAACGCAATTTCTGGGACCGAAGCCGTCGGAAATCCCTTGGCATTGACCGCTCCAGTGACAAATTCGGCTTGCATGTCGGGAAAAGGATGAGAATTCATGGCACTTGTAAAAAACTGATAAAAGATGATAAAATTGCCCGATTGTTAAGCTACACGAGTTTACCCAATCTGGCCATGGACGCAATTTCCGAACTTTTCCCCCCACCCGCGCACCGTGGAAAATCCACACCCTTGATTCTGGCCCCCATGGCCGGTGTTACCGATGCGCCGTTTCGCAGCCTCGCCCTAAGATACGGTGCCCATCTCGCCTTTTCCGAGATGGTGGCATCCCAGGCTATGATCCGTCATACCCCCAAAAGCCTGAAAATAGCCAGTGCCCTGGGTCCAGAACCCGTTCTTGCCGTCCAAATCGCCGGCTCAGACCCCGCCGTCATGGCCGAAGCGGCCCGCATGAACGAAGGACGCGGTGCCAGGATCATTGATATTAACATGGGCTGCCCCGTGAAAAAAATCTGCAACAATGGCGGTGGTGCCGCCCTCTTGAAAGATGAATCCCGCGCCGCCGCCATCGTTGCCGCCGTCGCCCGGGCAGTCAACATTCCGGTAACGGTCAAAATTCGCCTGGGATGGGACCATGCCCATCAAAACGGACGCACCATCGCCCGGTTGGCCGAACAAAATGGTGCCCGCATGGTCACGGTTCACGGTCGCACCCGCGCCGACATGTATCATGGAAAGGCAGACTGGGCCGCCATCGCCGCCATCAAACAGGCATTGACCATCCCCGTCGTCGGCAATGGCGATATCACCGATCCCCACAGTGCCCAGGAGATGCTCGCTATCACCGGCGTCGATGGGATCATGATCGGACGGGGAGCCTTGGGAAAACCCTGGATCTTCTCCCAAGTCGCCAGTTTCCTAGCCCATGGGACCATTCCACCCCCCCCCGATCTGAACGCCCGCCTCACCCTGGTCTTGGAACATTTTCATGCCATGATCCACCATCTTGGCCCCGTGGGGGGAAACCGTACCGCACGCAAACACCTCGCTTGGCACACCCATGGTCTTATCGATGGTGCTAGGTTCCGCGACGCCATCAACCGCTCACCCGATCCACAATCCACCGCCACCATGATTCAAACCTTTTTCCACAATCAACCCGAATTCAGAGCCTTGTAATGCCCACGGTCAAGCCGGAAGAAAAATCACAAGAACACTGCCCCTTGCCGCTTGGGGTGTTGTGGGACCACATCGACATGGCCGTTTTGGCACTGGACAATCAACTCATCGTCCAAAACACCAACGCCGCCAGTGAACGGATGTTTGGAAAAACCAGTCGCTGGATGTTGGGACAATCCATCGAAACGCTGCTCCCCGGTTATCCCGTCGCCCTGGACCTCATCCAACGCGCCCAAAGCCTCAACATGCCTTTCCGCAGCCGATCCACCCAGATTGCCCCGTCCCCGGACCGACTGCTATCGGTCTCCCTCACCGTCGTTCCGCTACGCAATGCGGATGGTCTGGTCATTGGCACGCTGCTACAGTTGGACGAAACCGGCAACTCGGAGCGTCTGGAAGCGGGAGAACGCTTGAATGAAACACTGGACTCTCTGGGATTCCTCGCCATATCGGTCGCCCATGAAGTCAAAAATCCCCTGGCGGGGATTCGTGGTGCCGCCCAACTCATCGAGATGCAATCCCCCACCCCTGCCACCACCACCTGTACACAACTGATCCGCTCCGAGGTGGATCGCATCAGCCGTTTGCTGGATTCGCTGCTGGGACTGGCCGATAACCTGCCCATCATGGAAAAAGAGACCAATATACATGAAATATTAAACCATGTTCTCAAGATCATCGGCCCCAAGGTTCCAGAACCCATCTGCGATTTTGATCCTTCCCTCCCCTTCATTCGGGGTGACCGGGATCAACTGGTGCAGTTATTTCTGAACCTGCTGCATAACGCCTACGAAGCCCTACGCACCCATGCCAATCCCACGCTGCACATACTCACCCGGATTTCGGATCGTATCCGTTTTGAACAGGGGCGACGCCACAAACAAATCATCATCGAGATCCACAATAATGGCCCCGGCATTCCCGATGAAATGAAGAAAAAAATATTTTTGCCGTTTGTCACCACCAAAAGCAACGGAACGGGTCTGGGACTCGCCATCAGTCAAAAAATTGTCCACGATCACAGCGGCCAGATTGAAGTGGACAGCCACCCTGGAAAAACCATTTTCCGCATTTTTTTACCCATACCCTGATATGAGCCGAAACCATAAAACCATTCTGGTCGCCGATGATGATGCTTCCATCCGCTTTGTCCTGGAAACCGCATTGCGTCAGGCGGGGTTTGCCGTTGAAAGTTTTACCAACGGCAAGGATCTTTTGACCCATATCACCCACGGCCAGGGCGATTTGGTCATTACCGACATCGTGATGCCTGGCGGCTCGGGGCTTGATTTGCTCAAAACGCTCAAAACTCTGCGCCCCGAAATGCCGGTCATCGTCATCACCGCCCAAAGCACCCTGAGAAACGCCGTGGGTGCTTTTGAACGGGGAGCCTTTGAATATCTTTCCAAACCCTTTGACATCATCCAAATCGTCGAGTTGGTCGGTCGCGCCCTGGACAGCAATGCCCCGCACAGTTCCAAAAGGGGGGTGGACATGGACCGATTTGGCGGCATCATCGGCTCTTCCCGGGCGATGCAGGAACTCTTTCGGACCATCGGTCGCCTCGCCAATTCCGAGATGACGGTATTGATCCACGGCGAATCGGGGACGGGAAAAGAATTGGTCGCCCGGGCCATCCATGCCCACAGTCCCAGGCGTCATGGCCCCTTTACCGCCATCAACATGGCCGCCATCCCCAGAAATCTGGTGGAAAGCGAACTCTTCGGCCACGAAAAGGGGGCCTTTACCGGGGCCATTTCCCGGCGTACCGGCCACTTTGAACGGACACGCGAGGGGACTCTTTTTCTCGACGAAATCGGGGACATGCCCATGGAAGCACAAACCCGGCTCCTTCGGGTATTGCAAAACGGCACCTTCACCCGCATCGGGGGGACTGAAACCATCATCGCCAACGTCCGCATCATCGCCGCCACCCATCAGGATCTCCCCCTGGCCATCATCAGCGGACGGTTTCGCGAAGATTTGTTTTACCGCCTCAACGTCATCCCCCTCAACGTACCGTCGTTGCGTTCCCGTCCCGAAGACATCCCGCTGTTGTGCGATTATTTTTTTGCCCAGGTCTCTAAAAAGATCAACAGCCCCCCAAAATGGTTCACCCCGGAGGCCATCACCGTTCTGCAAGCCTATGGATGGCCCGGCAATGTCCGCGAATTGGAAAACCTGATCCAAAGGCTTATGATCCTGGCACCCCATGATACCATTGGCCCCGACCAGTTGGATTTTGCCGGTTCCGATACCGACGCCGTGGTTCCCATTCCTCCCCTTGCGGTCACCACCGAACCGTCCAACGATGCCCGCACACCACCCCCAGGACATTCCCTTGAGGATGGGGTCATTGCATTGGTAGAACGCCATTTTGCCATGGCGAATGCCTCCGAGATTGACAATCTGCACGAAATCGTTTTACGTAAGGTGGAAGCCGCTCTTTTTGAACGTGTTTTACGTGAAACACGCGGTAATCGCGTCAAAGCGGCCAAAATTCTCGGCCTCAACCGCAACACATTACGCAAAAAATGTAGTGATCTGGGGCTTGATTGGGGATATTGACACTGCCGAAAAACGATTCAGAAAAAACAGGGGTCTGAGAGATTGCCCCCAGGGTTTTGACTTTGATTCTGCTTATATATTGGAAGGCGATGCACAAGGAGTACGGGTCATGATGCGTTCCTATGAAGCGGAAATTGATGCCAAGGGCCGTATTTGGCTGTTGGAGCCAATCAATCCGCTTGGCCCATGCAGGGCGGTGGTGACGGTGCTGGAGCCGTTGCAGAAAGAAAGTCGCAAGGAACCAGGAGACAGTGCCGAGTTGTTGCGTTTTCTCAGGGGGAACCGGCTACCGAAGGAAGCGCGAATGTCGGCGGAGGAAATCGACGCTCAGATTGTCATGGAAAAGGAGGCATGGGATTGAACCGCGCCGTCTACCTGGATGCCTGCATCGCCATCTACTTGGTGGAAGAACATCCGCAGTACGTGGCGGCCATTGAGAACTCCCTGGCGGACTTCGAAGGGATCATCTGCCACTCCGCGCTGGTGGAATTGGAATCGCTGGTGCTGCCGTTGCGTCAGGGGCGGGAGATCCTGATTCGCAAGTTCCGCCGCTTCTTCGCTGTCGGGCGGCGGCTTCCCATGACGGATGCGGTCTTCATGCTGGCCACCGATCTGCGCACCCACCACAATCTGAAGACACCGGACGCCCTGCACCTAGCGGCTGCCATGCATCATGGATGCGATGCCTTTTGGACCCATGACGACCGCTTGGCCGCCGTGGCCCCGGATCTGGCGGTCAATATTTTGAATGGATGCGGGTCGTCATGACCGTTTCCGAATGGATTATTCTTGCGGTCATGGCCGCAGAAAGAATAGGCATGGCAATATATGAAGGCAAAATAGACGGAGGAGTTTCAAAAAAAGGAAACATAGACTTCTTAACATGGACAGTGGGCATTATCTTATATGGAATTTAAGGATCTATATTTTTTCTTATTTTCCAAGACACAAAACCAGGTTTTTTGCTCGTGTTGTTAAATGTATTCTACTTGGCGATCACTATTGGTATTTTTTCTGTGCAAAAACTGGCGCGATAAGAAAATTCAGGGAATCGACACAAAAAACAAGCCACATCACGGGATAGCCCAAAACAGGACTGATAAAAATCAATATGTTACCGAATCTTGATCGGACACGCCCTCCAAATCCAGATGGGGGGTCTAAACGGTTATGAAAATTGTTGCCGATTTGTTTGATCGCGTTGGAATAAATACAAGAAAAGCAAGAACCCTAGTCCAATTCCGCGACATGCTCCTCCCCAAACTGATCACTGGCGAGATTCGGGTTCGCGACGCCGAAAAGGCAGTGGAGACTACACTATGAGCAGTCTTACGGATTCTGAAAAACGTTACCTGGAAAAAATTTTTAACATGCAAGATGGCTCCGTATTGGATTACACCGATGCAACATTTGGTGCGTTATTTAAACGACACATGATTGATATTCATGATTATAAATATCAAACTTATGGCGAGTTTAATATCCAAAAAATGCGCTCGTTTTGGGAACAAGAACCAGATTCTCTTGTCGCCCAGGTTCTCCATGAGATGTTAGATTCATACAATACCTATTGCTCTATTGGAAATATTGCTGTAGATTATAATATTTTAAAGAAATGTATTGAAATTGTTACTAGATTATTTAGAAATGCTAAACAGACTTATGAAATATCAGAAGCAATTCAGAACCGTGCCATAAAACTTTCTCCTGAAGTATCAGAAAAAATTATTAATATTATGCAAGGTTCTGTAGATGCTCCCCTTGAAAGAGAATTTGCCATGCCCAACATCAGTAAACTACCGATTGAGCAGCAAATGATGACGATTATTGAGGCGCGTCTCAATGAGGCGCGTACAGTCTTTAAAGTACAAGCATATTTATCTGTAATTCTGTTGTGTGGTAGCGTTCTCGAGGGTGTTCTGCTTGGTATTGCCAAAGAAAATCCAGAAAAATTCAATAAATCACAAGCAAGACCGAAAAATAAAGAAGGAAAAGTTAAACCATTCAGCGAATGGACCCTTGCCAATCTGATCGACGTTGCGAGTGATATTCAATTATTAAAGATGGATGCGAAAATATTCAGTCACGGTTTACGAGACTTTAGGAATTATATACACCCACATCAGCAGATGACGTCCGATTTTACACCGGATGAGCATACCGCAAAAATATGCCTTCAGGTTCTGAACACCGCTCTCGCCGATTTGACCGGAGATCGATAGAATGATCGTCGTGTCAATCATGCTGTGGCAGATTCCGCAAAACCTGCTCCTCCCTAAACTGATCACTGGCGAGATACAGGTGAAGGATGCCGCAACCTAATTTACAGGAGGTGTCGCCATGACCACGCTTGAAATCATCACCAGCCATGTCGCCCGTCTGCCGGAAGCCCTGCGGATCGAGTTGCTGCATTATGCGTTGTTTCTCGAACAACGGTTCGCCAAAACCGGTCAAACCATCGAAGATCCACCCGAAGAACGACAACACCTGCTTGCGGAATCCATGGAAGCCGCCACCCGTTTGAATCCTTTCCAGGAGATTTCCGATCCGGTGACCTGGCAGCGCGAAATTCGCCGGGATCGCCCACTGCCGGGCCGGGAAGATAACCGATGCTGATCGATACCAACTTGATAATCTATTCCGTTCATCCCGACTATCCCCAATTGCGTCGCTGGCTGGTTGGGCAAAGGGGGCGTTATTCCGCGATCACTCGGGTAGAGAGCTTGGGATACCACCGTTTATCCGATGCCGGTCGCCAATCCATTGAAGCCGTATTGGCTTGCCTGGATATCCGCTACCCAACGGCAGTCACTTTTGAAAAAGCCATTCATTTGCGCCAACGTCGCAACATCTCGCTGGGTGATGCTTTGATCGCCGCAACCGCTTTGGAACACCAGCTAACACTGGCCACAGCGAACGTCGAAGATTTCCGCTGGATCGAAGAGTTGACCGTGATAAACCCATTGGAAAATCTGTCATAAGTCGGACATTGGTTCTAAAATGGGAGGTGGGCCGATGGCAGCTTCCACAAGGTCGCGCCCCTGGTGTAAAGGAGGAAAAACCAATGTACTGGAGCGGGAGGGTACCGAATTCACATCCGGTTCAACGACGATGTGGAAGGGGTGGTGGATTTGTGGGAAACCATCGATCACGACCACCGCGTCACCTTTCAAGAACTGCGCGATATGAAACCGTTCCATGCGTTCCGCGTGGATCTGGATACCATTGTTTGGGACAACAGCCTGGACTCGCCCCGGAATTCTTGCGCGACCTGCTCCTCCCCAAGCGAATCACCGGCGCAATCCGAGTAAAAGACGCCAATATCATAACTACCCGCTTTTGTCGCCGACAGTCGGAAACTGGAAGCAACCTTGAGGGAAAAACTCGGTCATGTCTAGGAAGATAGATGGAAAAACAGATTCGGGAAGGGCTGGGACAGCTCGTAGTAAATCGATGAATCTCCCCTTGCCTGATGATCCCTTGTCGTTCATCCAGGAGTGCGTTCGATCTAGGCGTATGTTCTGGACCTACCACGTCAATATGCGCATGGACCGTCGGAGCATTGCCCGTCGAACCATCCTGGATGCCGTGGAGAGCTACGCCATGATCGAATCTTACCCGGATGACAAGTACCTGCCGAGCTATTTGGTGTGGATGACTCTTGATGGAGAATTCATCCACGCCCTGTTCGCAGTGGATGTCGCGGATCGAACCGTGCGGGTTGCCACGGCCTATCGGCCTCAGCCATTGGAGTGGACACCGGACATGAAAAGGAGGAACCCACGATGAAATGCCATGTTTGCGGTTCGGAGCTGGAGAGAACGGTGACCAGTCTGCCGTTCAAGACCGGCGAGGATTCCGTCGTCATTGTGAAGAACCTGCCCGTGGCGCAGTGTGGCAACTGCCGGGAGTACCTGATCGAGGATGTCGTCATGGCGCGGGTAGAATCGATTCTGGACCGCATCGGACCTGCCGCCGAGTTGGAGGTGGTTCGATATGCCGCATGAGGTAAGAACGCCATAATGAATACAGACCATTTACTGCGCTGCATTCGGACGTTGGAGGCCTCGGTCGAACGCTACCATCAGGCCGTTCCAGATAGTATCGATCACGAGATTTTCCGCAACGCCATCGTGAAAGGGTACGAACTGGCCCAGGAGACCTCACACAAGCTGTTGCGCAAAGCCCTGATCGCGTTTAGTTACGGAGCCAGAAAGCTGGACGAAACACCGGCCAAGAATGTATTGCGGCTGGCGGCTACCCACGGATTGATGACCCTGGAGGGGGTGGAACGATGGTTCACTTACCAGACCAATCGCAACTTCACCGCCCACGATTACGGCGAAGGTTTCGCCAAGGAGACCGTGGCATTACTACCCGCTTTTATCGCCGACAGTCGGAAACTGGAAGCAACCTTGAGGGAGAAACTCGGTCATGACCAAACGTGATCCCTCTGCCTTGCGCATTTTGCCACGTCATCTGAAAATGGTCGAAGAATTGCTGCGACAGCACCTGCCTGACGCCGAGGTATGGGCCTATGGCAGCCGGATGACAGGTCAAGGACACGAGGCCAGCGATCTGGACCTGGTGGTACGCAATCCAGAAAATCTGCGGGTAGAAATACCCGGTGTTGCCGAGTTGAAGGAAGCCTTCACGGAAAGTGATCTGCCCATCCAGGTTGATGTGGTGGAATGGGCGCGTATTCCCGAGAGTTTCCATCACAACATTGAGAAAAAATATGTGGTGGTACAAGATGTGGATGGTCGTGACTTATTGGCTTCCTAAAGTGCCATTACCCCAGACCGGTGGACTTGAGCATTGACAGAGAGGCCAAGGTTTTCTACGATGCACAAAACGGGTGTGCTATCGGGGTGTTTGATCACCGTGTGAAACGCGACTGAGGGGACTGTCCTGAAGGATCCAACCACACAGAACGAAAAAAAAGAGATCGACCCCGGTGTCCCCACCGGATGCGATTCTTCCATCGGCGGCGGTGCCTCAGGGGCAGCGTTGGCCATGCGTCTGGGGACCGAACTTGTCGTGGCGACCATGATCGGTGTCGGGATGGGTACCCTCCTGGATCATTGGTTGCATACCGGCCCCTGGTTGACGGTGGTGTTCTTGTTTTTGGGTGCCGCAGCCGGCGTGCGTAATTTATACCGCATCGTCAATGCCGGTCCGGCTTCAACTTCAAAAAGGATCTGAGGAATCATGAGTCTAACCACAGCCTCCATGGACATTCCTGCGCCCGCCGTGGCACACGCCGTGGCTCAGGCCGCGCCAAAAATGGATCCTTTGCACCATTTTCAAGTCGTCAAAGATGTCTCCATGTCCCTGTTCGGCATTGATATTTCCACGTCCAACTCCGTTTATGCCATGTGGATCTCCGCCGGTTTGGTCATGTTGTTTTTCCATTTTGCCTTCAAAGATCCCAAGACTATCCCTGGCCGTTTGCAAAGCCTCGGCGAAATCGGTTATCTGTTCGTCCGTGGCATGGTGGATGACATTATCGGTGAAAAAGGGCGCCCTTTCTTCCCATACATTTTTACCCTGTTCTTTTTCATCCTCTTTTGCAATTTGTCAGGATTGATCCCCGGTTCCTTTACCGTCACATCCCAGCTTATCGTCACCGCCACCTTTTCCCTGGCCATCGTCGGCTTCTCATTTGCCTATGGTTTCTATCTCCACGGCAAACGCTACCTTAAATTTTTTGTCCCCAGCGGCGTCCCGCTGCTGCTGACGCCACTGATGATCCCCATCGAGATCATCTCTTTTCTCGCCAGACCCGTCTCCCTGGCCGTTCGTCTTTTCGCCAATATGACGGCTGGTCATACCATGTTGGCCGTCATGTTTCTCTATGTCATCAGCCTGCCATGGTGGGGTGCTTGGCTTCCCTTCGGTTTTACCGTCATTTTTACCGGGGTCGAAATCTTCATCGGTTTCATTCAAGCTTACATCTTTACCATTTTAACCTGTGTCTACATCAATGACTCTATACACATGCATTGACAGTGGCATGAGAACGTGGCACACATAGACCCTATTCATATTCAAGCTTGCCTTCGGAAGGAGATATTTCAATGGATGCCACAGCCGCTGCTTTAATCGGAATGGGACTTGCCGCACTGGGATTCGCCGGATCGGGTGTAGGCCTTGGAATCCTGTTCGGTAAAGCTATCGAAGCCATAGCCCGACAACCCGCCGCCGAGGCCCAACTCGCCAAGTATATCTGGATCGGCATGGCCTTCGTCGAAGCGGTGGCCCTTTATGGCTTGGTCGTCGCGTTTATCATCATGGGCAAGGCTTAATCAGCCATGATCGCCGACGCCTTCGCCGCCACGGGAGAACATGCCGCTGCCGCAGGGGGACACGCTGCCGCAGGGTCAGGTATGCCTCAGTTTGAGCCCTCGGTGTTCCAGCATGAAATATTCTGGTCCATCGCATCGTTTATCATCTTGCTGTATCTGCTGCGTAAATATGTCCTCCCGCCTATCGAAAAGGTCTTGGATGCCCGAAACGAGAAAATTCGCTCCGACCTGGGTGCCGCCGAGACCAGTCGGCGGGAGGCGGAAAAAATAAGTGCCGAAATTCAGAAGCAACTTAATTCGGCCCGCCGTCAAGCCGAGCAGACTATCGAGGAAGCTCGCCTGGAGGCTGCAAAGTATCGTGAATTGGCCAGAGAATCCCTGAGCCAGGAACTGGCTAAAAAGAAAACACTGGCCCTGGCGGAAATCGATACGGCCAAAGCCAGTGCCATCGCCGAACTGCACCATGCCGCCGTCGATATCGCGATGCTTGCCACCGAAAAATTGATTGCCAAAAACATGACCAAAACTGAAACCAATAAAATGGTTCAGGAGGCGATCACCGCCATTCAGGAGAGTAAAATCCCGATCCATTGATCCAATCATTGGAAAATGATTAACAGAAAAAAGGTAACCGTTCAGGCCCCTTCCTGAAAAACTATTGGAAAGAAAGAAGGGGTCTCTAGGGATTCTTCACCCAGGGTTTTGACTTTAAATCAAAAGCTTCCATTTTCTGCTTTTGAATCT
>JADGCQ010000048.1:0-22878 GCA_015228925.1 Magnetococcales bacterium
TCAAAACCCTGGGGGCAATCCCCCAGACCCCTTTTTTCTTTTAATAATTTATCTTGCCGAGGCATTTGGACGTGCCAATTTCAAATGCGATTGCCCTGCCGCCCCTCTGTGGGGAGTATACAGTGGATCCACACAGGTGATAAAGGGTCACGGATGCCCAACGACGAACAGACTCTCAAAAAGAGGATTCTGATCTAAAAAATGCGGCATCCTCCGACTTATTCCTTGACTTTTCGGTTGAAATCATAATAATTGCCCGGCTCTGGTTGGAGAAATCGGGATGTGACGAACCGAAACGACTTACGACAAAGAACGCGATCAAACGCTGACAAACGCTGATGAGCCAGTTGACGAAACAACGGCTGGCCAGGAGGACTATCCAAAATGAGTGCCCAAATGTATGCCATCGTCCGCACGGGCGGCAAGCAGTACAGAGTCGCGGTTAACGATATCCTGCGGGTGGAACTCCTCCCTGGGGCCAAAGGCGACGAAGTGATCCTTAACGATGTGGTCATGCTCTCCGATGATCAGGGGCCGAAAACCGGCACCGAAGTCGCCGCCGCCAGCGTCACCGGACGGATCATGCAGCAGGTCCGTTCCAAAAAAGTGCTGGTTTTCAAAAAAAGACGCCGGAAAAATTATCGGCGTCACCAGGGACATCGGCAGGATCTTACCGAACTGAAAATCACCGCCATTCAGTGAAGAATGGCAGCAGTCTGCGTTTTGAGTCCCTTTGATTAGGTGGCCGAAACGCCTCGTGAACGGCAGGCGATGATCTGCTGATCGTTATGAATTGGGAGCATACGTCATGGCACACAAGAAGGCGGGCGGTTCAACCCGCAATGGTCGCGACTCCGAGGGGCGTCGTCTGGGCGTTAAAAAGTATGGTGGCGAGGTTGTTGTCTCTGGAAACATCATCGTCCGTCAACGCGGCACCCGTATGCAGCCTGGTGCAGGAGTCGGTATCGGCAGGGATCATACCCTGTTTGCCCTCATCGACGGTCAGGTGTCGTTCTGCATGCGTAATAATCGCCAGTTCGTCAACGTAACCCCCTCCTGATTGAGACCGGCTCGAACATTTGGGCCGATCCAATCCCAAGCGAACATGACTGCCGGGTGATGGTCCGACCTCACCCGCAGTTGTTTCGTGGTCTTTTGGGCACTCGGTGTGGGTTGAAGTGGTCGGACGATGCCGTATCCTCCGTGCCCCGTGATGTCACCCCATGCGCTTTCTGGACGAAGTTAAGATTTATGTGTGTTCTGGCGAAGGGGGGAGTGGTTCCGTTTCCTTCCGACGTGAGAAATTCATCCCTTTCGGTGGCCCCGACGGCGGCGATGGCGGTCGTGGGGGTGATGTTGTCCTGCAAGCCGATCCCCAACTCAATACCCTGATTGATTATCGCTATCGTCCCCATATCAAAGCCCGCAATGGGGTTTCCGGCATGGGAAGAAGTCGCACTGGACCTTCCGCCGAGACCGTTTTAGTCCGGGTTCCGGTGGGGACTTTGGTCCGTGATGAATTTTCCGGTGCCATTTTGTGTGATTTATCGCGCCCGGGACAACAATATCTGGCGGCCAGGGGGGGCGATGGTGGTCGGGGAAATCAACATTTTAAAACCTCCACCAATCAGGCACCGCGACGCGCCGATCCCGGCTTTCCTGGGGAAGAACGGACGTTGCGCCTGGAACTCAAGCTATTGGCGGATGTGGGTCTTATCGGCTTGCCCAATGCGGGTAAATCGACGTTGATCTCCAAGATTTCCGCCGCCCGTCCCAAGATTGCCGACTATCCTTTTACCACCATCACCCCCAATCTGGGTGTGGTCAAGCATGATGATTTCAGCTTTGTGGTTGCCGATATCCCCGGCTTGATCGAAGGTGCCCATGAAGGGGCCGGTTTGGGACATCTGTTTCTCAAACATGTGGAACGGTGTCGGCTTTTGGTTCACTTGGTGGAAGCCGACCCCTTGGACGGTTCCGATCCTGTTGCCAACTTCCATTTGATTGAAATGGAATTGACCGCTTATTCCGAGGCCTTTGCCGCCAAACCGCGATGGATTGTCATCAGCAAGGGTGATTTGATCGACGATGCCAAAAGTCGTCGTTTGGAAAGGCGATTGGCCAAATTGGGGGAGAGAGTGACGACCCTCTCCAGCGTCACCGGGAAGAATCTTCAGGATTGGCAGGGAAAACTGGCGGGCCGCATCCGGTCTGCCCAGGAGGAGGCGGCTTTGCACCCTGGTGGAACCATCTTGGAAGACGCCCCGACCCGTGCCGGTCAAGCCTTTGCTCCCTTTGATGAAGAATCATGGGATGTCGCTGAGGATACGGATATGGATGATGGGGATGATGGGGACGACGAGGGCAAAGGGGTGGAATGTGTCTGGGTTCCCTGATGATCGGGTGCTGTCAGAACGTTCCTGGCAGATGGTTGGTGCCGCTCGGACCATCGTGATCAAGATTGGCTCCAACCTGCTGACGACACCGGGCAACGGACTGAATCGGGACTGGATTGCCCGGCGTGGGTTGGAAATGGTGCAACTCATGGGTCAGGGGCGCAAGGTTGTCATCGTCACTTCGGGTGCGGTGGCGGCGGGTTATCCCCGCCTGGGTTTGTCGGTCCGTCCCAAATTATTGCGTGAGAAACAGGCGGCGGCTTCTGCGGGCCAACCGATTCTTATGGGTTGTTATCAAGAGGTTTTCGCCGCCCATGGTCTGCAAACCGCCCAGGTCTTGCTGACACGCGATGATGTCGAACATCGGCGACGCTATTTGAATGCCCGTGACACCTTGAGAACTTTGTTGGATTTTGGCTTGGTTCCCATCGTCAATGAGAATGACACGGTGGTGGTGGAGCAGATTAAATTTGGGGATAACGATACGTTATCGGCCAATGTCGCCGACTTGGTGGATGCCGACCTTTTGATTCTCCTGACCGATGTGGACGGTTTGTTTGATACCGACCCCAGGCACAACCCCCAGGCCAAACGGATCCCTTTGGTAACGGAGGTGACCCCGGAGGTGGAAAAATTGGCCGGTGGCAGTGGTACGGCGGTGGGACTTGGGGGGATGGTTACCAAGCTGAAAGCGGCTAAAATGGCCTCCCTCAGTGGTTGTCCCATGGTATTGACCAATGGCTTTTCCGACGATCCTATCCTGGCGGTTTTCAGCGGTAAGCCCGTGGGGACGTTGTTTCTGCCGGCTACTGCTCCCTTGAACGCCCATAAAAGGTGGCTTGCCAATTCTCGATTGTCTCGGGGGGCATTGACTTTGGATGCGGGTGCGGTGATCGCACTGAATAAGGGGAAAAGTCTTTTGGCGCGTGGTATTGTTGCGGTAGAGGGGGATTTTGATCGTGGCGATGCGGTATTTTGTTTGGATCCCGAAGGAAATCGGATTGCCAAGGGGCAGGTTAACTATCCGTCTGCCGATTTGCGGCGGATTGCGGGACAACACAGCACTGACTTTGAGGCCATACTGGGATTTCTCGGTGATCCTGAGGTGATTCATCGGGATCATATGGCGATGATCAATGATTAAAAGAAAAAAGGGGTCTGGGGGATTGCCCCCAGGGTTTTGATTTTGAATTTAAATAAAAATGTTTCCATGTTCCGCTTTTGATTTTGTTTTTGAATTAAAGTCAAAACCCTGGGGAAAGAATTCCCCAGACCCCTTCTTTCTTTTCAATAGTTTTAGCTGCAATCCCATTGAACCAATGTCGGCAAACACTTGTCTACATTGGATGGAGCAGGATAAATGGCTTTTAGAACGATTGATTTATTTGCAGGGATTGGAGGTATTCGTTTGGGCTTTGAAGCGCACGGATGTGTGAATGTTTTTTCATCAGAAGTGGATATACACGCTCAAAAAATGTATGAAGAGAATTTTGGTGAAAAACCATTTGGTGATATCAATGACATTGCTCCAGATAAAATTCCAGACCACGATATTTTATTGGCTGGGTTTCCATGCCAGCCGTTTTCAATAGCGGGAAAAAAACTTGGTTTTGAAGATATTCGCGGAACTTTATTTTTTAATATAGAATCTATATTAGAAAGTAAGAAACCCGTAGCATTTTTATTAGAAAATGTAAAAGCATTAAGAACTCACGACAGAGGGATGACTTTTTCTGTTATAATGGACCATCTAAAACAATTGGGATATTTTACTCATCATGCAATATTGAACACGCTTAATTTCGGCTTACCGCAGAAACGAGAGCGCATTTATATTGTAGGTTTTCTTGATAACATAGAATTCTCGTTTCCACGTCCTCCAATGACTTATAAAAATTTATCGGAAATACTTGAGCCTGAGCATGAAATTGATAAAAGTTTCTTCTTATCTGCTGATATAAAAAAGAAACGGTGGGATTCTGTCAAGGGAAACCCACCCATCCCTTCCATATGGCATGAAAATATCGGTGGAAATATCTCCGCATTGCCTTATAGTTGCGCTCTTCGTGCAGGAGGAAGCTACAATTACCTGGTAGTTAATGGAGAAAGGAGGCTTACCAGCCGTGAAATGTTGAGGTTACAGGGATTCCCATCCTGGTTTAAAATTCCGTTACCGTACTCACAGGTTCGTAAAGTGGCTGGGAACTCGGTATCGGTACCTGTTATTGAGGCCATCGCTGGTCAAATGATCAAAGCATTAAAAGATGATAAACCATCAAAAACAAAATTACAGGATTCAACAATACAATATACGCTTGAATTATCATGAATGAACTTGAAGCAAAAAAAGCATTAGACTCTCTTATCAAAAAAGCGAGAGTTCATCTCTACAAACCAATTCAAATAGCCGAAATTTTGTATCGTAACAGAACAGTCGGTGATATTGATCTTGCCGTTTTAGAAACATATAGAAATACCTCTAAAAAATGGCGCAATGAGATTTGTCAAAGATTCCTGGGAAGGGTTAGTACATCGTCAGCAAGATACCAAGATGATGTGTTCAACGAAAATGCCATACCACCTTCTGTATTGCATTATTTAGGAGAGATTAATATTCAAAAAAATGGCATTATTGAAGCTTATATCTATCGCCGATTTCTTGATCGTATGTCCCAGATGTCTATTGGTTACCTTTATGTCAATGAACATAATAAAGATACTTTTGAACTTCAAAAATTTTTGGATCTCTTTTGGCATGAACCTGGACTCAAAAGAAGTATTGATAAGGTTTATGAAATTGTTGTATATTCCCTTTTTTCGGCATTGGTGGATGCCCTTGGTGTTCACATCGAAGTGAGTATGAATTCTGAGAAAGAAGGCATCTTGCAGGAATTTGCTGATTTTGCACACATGGTGATTCGTTTAACACCGAGTCAGCAATTCTTCAAGGTTAAGGCCACAATTCATCGTCTTGGCGTAACCAATGCTTCTGACCGTGGCCTAGATATGTTTGCAAATTTTGGGTTGGCTATTCAAATTAAGCATCTTTCATTGACGGAAGAACTTGCTGAAGGTATCGTAAATTCGGTCTCGTTTGACCGGATTCTCATCGTCTGTAAAGACAGTGAAAAAAATGTCATTGTCTCTTTATTAAATCAAATTGGTTGGAAATCAAGGATTCAAGGAATTATCACAGAGAGTATGCTTCTGGATTGGTATCAAAAAGCACTCCGTGGAAAATACTCTGAAGAATTAGGAACAGCCGTTTTAGAAAACATACGCAAAGAAATAATAGCTGAATTCCCGACAACAAATAATTCTGATTTTTTAGCATTCATCACCGAAAGAGGTTATCAGCAACGCCATGATTCTCTATGGTCTTGAGTTTATTGAATGCTTGGATGCCGGATTTTTTTGTTTAAATTCAAAAACAAAATCAAAAGCAAAACCCTGGGGGCAATCCCCCAGACCCCTTTTTTCTTTTAATCATTGAATCATTTATTTTCTGCATGGACAGGAGGATAACACCATGGATCCTGTGAAGGAAATGACCCAGATTGGCCAACAAGCACGCCAAGCAGCACGACACCTGGTCCGCGCATCAGGAACTGCAAAAAATGCAGCCCTGTCCGCCATGGCCCAAGGGCTGATTCAGCATAGTGCCAGTCTCCAACAAGAAAATGAAAAAGACCTTCGGGCCGGACAAGAAAAAGGGTTGTCCGCCGCCATGCTCGACCGCCTCACCCTGACCCCATCCCGCATCGAGGCCATGGCCGAAGGGATCCATCAAGTGGTCGCCCTGGAAGACCCCGTCGGGGCCATCACCGAAATGAAACCCCGACCCAACGGGTTATTGATCGGACGGATGCGCGTCCCCTTGGGAGTCATCGGCATCATCTACGAATCACGCCCCAATGTCACCGCCGATGCCGCCGCTTTGGCCGTCAAATCGGGGAACGCCGTCATTCTACGCGGCGGATCCGAAGCCATCCACTCCAATCGCGCCATCGTCTCCATCCTGGTCGCAGGGCTACAAACAGCCCAACTCCCCCGAAATGCCGTTCAATTTGTCAATACCACCGACCGCGCCGCCGTCGGGGCACTCCTGCGTCTGGATCGCTATGTCGATGTCATTATCCCCAGAGGTGGCAAAAGCTTGATCCAACGGGTCATCGCCGAATCCCACATCCCAGTCATCAAACACCTGGACGGTATCTGCCATACCTATGTTGACGAAGATGCGAACCTGGACATGGCCGTGGCCTTGACCCTCAACGGCAAAATGCAACGTACCGGCGTCTGCAACGCCACCGAAACCCTGCTGGTCCACACCGCCATGGCAGCAAACTTCCTGCCGGTCGTCGGACAAAAACTCACCGAAAAAGGGTGCAGTCTGCGGTGTTGTCCCGAAGCCCTCCCCTACCTGGCCCCACTGGGTGGCGTCTTGGCAACCGAAGAAGATTGGGATACCGAATACCTGGATGCCATCCTCTCCATACGGGTGGTCGCCACCATGGAAGCGGCCATGGATCATATTCAAACCCATGGCTCCCAACATACCGATGTCATCGTCACCCAAAATCATGAACGGGCTATGCGTTTTCTCAAAGAGGTCGATTCTTCATCGGTTATGGTCAACGCCTCCAGCCGTTTCAGCGATGGTTTTGAATATGGCTTGGGGGCAGAAATGGGAATTTCTACCGATAAACTTCATGTGCGTGGCCCGGTGGGTCTGGAAGGATTGACAACCCTGAAATATATCGTACTGGGAACGGGCCAAACACGGGGATAAATCGTGAAGTTGGGTATTTTAGGTGGCGCATTCAACCCACCCCACTACGGCCATTTGCGAGCCGCCTTGGAGGCCAAGGAAGGGCTTGGACTGGAAAAGGTGCTGCTGATCCCTTCCGGTCATCATCCTTTCAAAGGGTCCGATGTTCTGGCAGCTCCCAACCATCGCTTGGCCATGACAACGCTGGCTTGTGCCGCAGATCCAGGATTGGAATCGTGCGCTATCGAAGTCGTGCAAGCGACAACCACATTCACCATCGATACCCTGGAAACACTTTCCCAGCACTACCCCGACCATGAACTGGTCTTTCTCATGGGAAGCGATTTGATGAACGAATTGCACCTGTGGAAATCATGGCACCGTTTGTTGGATGTGGCCCATCTTTGCCAGATGACCCGTCCGGGATCATTCACCAAAAACACGGAAATTGCCCAAGAAACGCAAGAGTGGTTACAGCACCATCACCGTCCCAACTTAACCAGTATCCCCCAAAATCAAGGGAGCCGGTTTGGATTTTTACAATGGCCCATTACTCAGTTGGCCATCAGTTCATCCGATATCCGTCTTCGGGTTCAATCGGGAAAATCGATCCGTTTTCTCACGACGGAATCGGTTATTGATTATATTCATCACCATGGTTTATATCGTAGCATCGTTCAAAGCCCTTAAACCACCGAGGCAATCGGAGGGATCATTCCCCTCCATGGAGATAACATGCCGAATGAAGCGTTTCTCAACACCCTGAAGCTGGCACTGGAAGAAAAAAAAGGGCTGGATATCCAGGTGATCGACCTGCGTGAGCGGGCGATGTTTACCGATTATTTTTTGGTTGTCACCGGGACTTCCACCACCCATGTTTCCGCCTTGGCCCACGAAATCGATCGGATCGCCACGGCCCAAGGGGTCACCGTCCTAGGCATCGAAGGGATGCAGGAGGCCAGTTGGGTACTGATGGATCTGGGCGATGTGGTGGTCCATGTATTCCTGAACCAAACCCGTGGATTTTATAATCTGGAAAAACTGTGGAGTCCAAAGACCATGGTCTTGACAACACCCTCTCCCCAGGCCATCGAGGGGTGAAGCTGACCATCGTTGCTGTGGGACGGGGGATGGACCCGGCCATCGCCCATCTGACCAAAGATTATCTGGGCCGTCTCCAGCGCATGGTACCGGCGGAATTGGTGGAAGTGGCCGATGAGCGGCGACTCCCCGGCCAAAGTGGACGAAAAGCGGAAGGGATGGCGCGTGAAGCCAAACGCATCACCGGCAAATTGCCCGATGGAGCCATGGTTGTTCCGTTGGACAGTCAAGGGAGTGCCTTGTCGTCTCTGGCACTGTCCCAACGTTTGGGAAAGCTCATGGAACAGGGGGTACGGGAAATCGCCTTTATCATCGGCGGACCCGATGGTTTGGACCCCCCGTTGCTTCTGAATCGCCCCTGGACGTTTTCTTTGGGGCCGATGACCTATCCACACATGTTGGTGCGGGTGTTGTTGCTGGAGCAACTCTATCGCGGCATGAGCATTTTAAAGGGATTACCCTATCACCGCTGATGCGATATCCGCTTCAATGGATAACCATTCAGACACCCCCCAGGGCGTGTTGACATTAAAAAGTTATTAAAAGAAAAAAGGGGTCTGGGGGATTGCCCCCAGGGTTTTGATTTTGAACTTAAATAAAAAGCTTCCTTCTTCGCTTTTGACTTTGTTTAAATTCAAAAACAAGATCAAAAGCGGAGCATGGAAACCTTTTTGTTTAAATTCAAAATCAAAACCCTGGGGGCAATCCCCCAGACCCCTTTTTTCTTTTAATAATTTTAAGGGGGGGGGATCCGAACGGTTATCTTCAATGGTGGCGATCCACCGAAAAGGTCGCCAGTTGGATCAGGGCATCGCGTTCGCGCGATACGGGAAAGCGGGAGGCGATAGCAACCGCTTCATCGGCCAGGAGGCGGGCACGTTCCATGGCATAATCCAACGATCCCCGCTGACGCACCAGTGCGACGGCACGCTCCAGACTCCCTTCGGGTTGTTGCCTGGATTCGATGCAATCGATCCAAAAGCGGCGTTCTTCCTCAGAGCCATGATGGAAGGCATGAATCAGGGGCAGGGTGATCTTCCCCTCCTGAAAATCATCGCCAATCCCCTTGCCCAAGGTTTCCCGAGTTGCAGAATAATCGAGGGTATCGTCAACCACTTGGTAGGCCTTGCCCAAGAGAAGGCCATAGTGTGCCAGATTGTCTTCTTCCGCGACAGAACGCTGATTGAGGACGGCACCGATGCGGGCGGCGGCGGCAAACAGGGTGGCTGTCTTTCTGGAAACCACCTCCATATATTGATATTCGCTGGTGGCCAGATTGTTACTGACCAACAATTGCATCACCTCCCCTTCGGAGATGACGGCGCAGGCATCGGCGATAATTTTAAGGACACGCAGATCGCCATGTTCCACAAGCATCTGGAAAGCGCGAGAAAATAAAAAATCACCGACCAAAACCGGGGCCTTGCTGCCCCAAACGGCATTGGCGGTTTGCCGCCCCCGCCGGGTTAGGGATTCATCCACCACATCGTCATGCAGCAGAGTGGCGGTGTGAATAAATTCCACCACAGCCGCTAAGTGATGCTGTTGTTTGCCACGATAGCCAAACATGCGGGTCGTCAACAATGTGAGAATGGGCCGCAACCGTTTCCCGCCGCTGTTGATCAAATGGGAACCCAATTCCGGGATCAGGGGAACCTGGGAATCGAGCTTTTCCAGGATAACCCGATTGGTCTCATCCAGGTCGTCTCCAATGATTTCATGGAGATAATCAAGGACCGATTGATCCTGATGCCGGGGGGATTCCGGGTTTTGGGCTTGTGAACGCACGTCCATCTAGGGAAAAATCCGAGCGGAGGTTTTCATCTTTTCGTATGGACTTATCGCTTTGAAGGAAAACAGGGCAACCACCTTGGCACTCGCCTTGGAAAAGCGGCAGATTAAGTCCTGGCCATCCACGGCGTCAAGTGTTCATCCCTTCCAGAGGGACACAGGTTTAAAAAACATACCCCGAAGTCGCTGGTCAAGGGATCATGGGGCAATTGGAAACGGGACTTGCGAAAAGGTTGCAAATAGGTTTTCATCCACACCGTGTTCATCCCCATGGATTGATCTTCGGATGTTGGAGTTTTCATGGCAGACGTGTTATTACGCCCCCCCGGTTTGGAACATTTATCCCATCTTCGGCTGGCATCCCAATCACCCCGACGCTTGGCCTTGTTACGCCAGATCGGATTGGAACCCGAAGTGGCCCCCCAGGATGTGGATGAAACACAACGACCCGGAGAAACACCACGCGATTATGTCGAACGGATGGCGCAAACAAAAGCACAAACAGGGGCAAGCCCAGAGGTGCCGTTATGCCTGGGAGCCGATACCGTCGTCACCATGGATGGCGAAGTCTTTGGCAAACCTCAGGATGCCATGCAGGCGCGACAAACCTTGAAAATGCTTGCGGGCCGCAGCCATCAGGTATTGACCGCAATCGCGCTCGCCGTGGGAGATCCACCCATTATCCGCAGTGCTGTTTCGACAACAACGGTTTGGATGAACACCGCAACCGACCTAGAAATCGATGCCTATATCGCAACCAGCGAACCCATGGATAAGGCGGGGGCTTATGGCATTCAAGGATTGGGAGCCTTTTTGATTACACGGATCGATGGATCCTATACCGGCGTTATGGGATTGCCACTTTTTGAAACTGTGGTACTTTTACAGTGGGCCAGCCGTCTGCACCTTGCATGAATGGGGAACACCATGATTCGATCCTTGAAGAAAATCGCAAGACCAATACTGGAAAAACTCGGTTTATTGACCCCCTATGATCAACCGGACAATCGGGAAACGATTTTCAATGCCCTGACCCGCCTCAAGCCCACACTACACGGCCACCGGGTTTTGGAAATCGGCCCCAAAGATGGAAAAGATTCGCACCGCTTAGCCTCTCTGAAACCAGAAACCTTGGTCATGATGGATATTCCCGCCCAATATACGCAAAATATCACCTCAAGTTCCAGAACACCGCGAGAAAGCATCCCCTCCTGGTTTCAGGCCATCCCCCTACCGGGAAAATTTTACCAGGAAGGCAATATTCTCTATCTTTCCCCGGAAGCACTGACCGCATTGGGCCATTTTGACCTCATCTGGTGTACCGGAGTCCTTTATCATAACCCGGAACCCTTGCGATTTATCAAACGTCTGTTTCATCTCCTGAAACCGGGGGGATTGTTGATTCTGGAAACCTCCCTGACGCGGCATCCGGTGTTGAAACATCACAATTGCGTTGAGATTCTATGGCCAAAGTCCCAGCTCTGCCTGCGGGTTGGGGAAGATGATCATCGATTGATCCAAAGCACCGTGGTCCCCGACACCCAACAATCCCTGTCGATCCAAAGCAATGTATCCCATCTCCCCTCCCGTCAAGCGGTATTGAGTTGGTTGGAGATGTGTGGTTTCGAGGATATTTCCGAAATCGCCACACCCATCCCCGACAATCTGCGCATGGGTTTATCCGCCAGGAAAGGGACATTCCCCGGCCATACGTACAGCAACCGTGGACCCAATCCTTCGCCTTACGCCATCGGTGATTCTTTGTAATCATTTTTTCAATGGAGCAGGGTCATGAGACGCCTGGTCATGGTGCTGATGGGATTTTGGATCGTGTTATTCGCCAGTGGTTGCGGCGGTGGTGGCAGTACGTACTCTGAACAAAAAACCACGGAAAACTCCGAGCAAACCTCCACATCCAGCACGGGGACATGGACGACGGCGGCAAAAAATGAATTTGTCTTACGCCGAATGCGCGAGTGGTATCTGTGGTACGATCAGATACCCGCCAGTCTCAATGCCGATGATTATGCGTCACCCGAAGCGGTACTGGAAGCGGCCCGCTATACAGCGCGGGATCGATGGAGTTACATCGAATCGGCACAAACGGTCACCGCGCACCTGTCAACGGGAGAATTCACCGGCATCGGCATTCGCACCTCGCAAGATGCCGAGGCGAGACTTTGGATCAGTCAGGTATTTCCAGGATCCCCCGCCGAAGCGGCCAATATCGTTCGGGGCGACCAGATCCTGCGCATCAATGGCCGCACCATCGCCGAGATCAACGCCGAAAACGGTTGGGACACCGCGTTCGGCGAAGATGCCGCCGGAACCCCGGTCACTCTGGTCATCCGGCACCAAGATACCACCCAAACCAGTTATTCACTCCTCAAAGACACCTTCATCGTCGATGCCGTCTCCGCCACCAAGGTGCTGCAACAGGGTTCAGTCAAAATCGCCTATCTGGCCTATGATACCTTTACCAGTTCCTCGCGTAGCTCATTGAATCAAGCATTTGAAACATTCAAAAATGCCGGTGTCACCGAGATGGTTTTGGATTTGCGCTATAATAGTGGCGGTTATATCGACATCGCCGCCTACCTCGCCAGTTTGGTACGCGATGCCTCCGACAAAGAAACTTTTGCAACGATACGATATAACCAAAACCACAGCGATTCCAACTATTCGTTGACTTACACCCGACTTTCCACCGATCTGAACCTATCACGAGTATTTGTCATCACCGCCAAAGGCACTTGTTCCGCCAGTGAGATGGTCATTCAAGGACTCAAACCCTATGTGACGGTCGTGACGGTCGGTTCAACGACTTGCGGCAAGCCTGTGGGGATGGATTTGGTATCGTTTGACGATCAGGTACTGGCTGCGATCAGTTTTGAAATTGCCAATGCGAATGGCGAAGCGGAATATTATGATGGCATCGCCCCGACGTGTCCCGCCAACGATGATTTGACCAACCCCCTGGGGGAGAGTACCGAATCCTCATTGGCCACCGCCTTGGCGATTTTGTCCCAAGGGAGTTGCCCCACGACGACCCAACGCCGCCTCCCTCCCAAAATTCTTACGTTATGGCCCCGGAAACACCCGGATCAAGGTTATGATGGCATGTGGTAAGCGTCTCTTTATGGCATAGGTGTTGCATTGCCTATAAGGCATTACCCCTCTCTCTCTCTGGCCCGATAGCCGTTGCTGCCGGGCCACTTTTTTTCCCACATTTTTAATCGTTATCCCTCAGATGGATACCTATCTTTGCGTTCGCCCGGTTGTCCCAACCATCTTCCGGTTTTCAAATGAAATAAAATGTGACCAATGGTCAAAATGATGACACCCGACAAAACATAACGTAAATCCCCACGCACTGCACAATAAAAGAGCAGTATCAAAAAGATGGTCAAAGCATTGACCTGATGGGAGGATGGGGTTTGGCGAATCATGGAGATTCATCGGGTGACCATAGGTGACACTTGAGAAAAACAGTATCCCCTATCCCTTGGACCGATGCATTTCAAGGTGCTTGGCGCACCTTGTCGGTTACATTTCATGGAGTGCTGAACGAGATCTATGGCTTCACCACTTTTATATTCCCCCACCCCTTAAATAATTTACTCATGATATCCACATCATTCGTTACAACTGAGAATAATTTATTCCTATTTTCTGGCGAATTATTTAAGATATAAGTCAGTATGCCAATTCCGGTCATCGATTTACAGTTCGCCCTGCTCATATCCAGAACGATCTCATCGCATTGGTTAATCTGCTTGGAGATAACCCTTACGTTACGCATCAAGCTTTGCGCCAAATCATTATGAAATCTTATAATCATTTTTCCGCGAACAATGTAGTACTCAACACGAGGCTCCAATTTTTCCAGGTTGGAACCATCTCCGTCTACAGTGCGCAAGTTGGTCTTTGCATTTTGATCTTTATGCCTATCCGATTGCGACAGGATGGTATTACGTAACCTGATGAACATGGAATTTCAGCCAGTTTGAGCGTAACCATTCAGACCCCCATAAAAAACTATTATCAAGAAAGAAGGGGTCTGGAGAATTCTTTCCCCTGGGTTTTGACTTTCCATCAAAAACCTAAAGTTGAAAATATTTTTTTTAGATTCAAAAACAAGGTCAAAACCCTGGGGGCAATCCCCCAGACCCCTTTTTTCTTTCAATATTTTTCTAGGGGGTCTGAACGGTTGCGTTTTTATCATCGTTTCACTCCAACCCATCCAACAAGGTCAACTGAAGATCCTGCGAAGATTCCGATGAACGGATGGGATACGCCCCAGAGAAACAAGCGTCACAATAGCCCCTCCCCTGACCACCAACCGCTTCGTACAACCCTTCCAATGAAATAAACGCCAACGAATCGGCGGCAATAAACTGCCGCATCTCCTCCAAAGATTGCCCCGACGCCAACAACTCATCCCTGGATGGGGTATCGATTCCATAATAACAAGGGTGGGTCGTCGGTGGCGAAGAGATACGCATATGAACTTCCTTCGCACCTGCGGCACGGACCATATTCACAATCTTTTTACTCGTCGTCCCCCGCACGATGGAATCGTCCACCAAGACCACCCGTTTACCCTGAAACAGGGTCCGATTGGCGTTCAACTTAATCTTGACACCAAAATGGCGAATCTGCTGTTGCGGTTCAATAAATGTACGCCCAACATAATGGTTGCGGATGATCCCCAATTCAAAGGGCAACCCCATTTCCCGGGCATATCCCAACGCCGAAGGGACACCAGAATCGGGAACCGGCACCACAAGATCGGCATCCACAGGGCTTTCTTTTGCCAGACTGGCTCCGATCCGTTTACGCGATTCATAAATATTCACCCCATCCAAAGTTGAATCGGGACGGGCAAAATAGATATATTCAAAGATACAAAAATGGCGTTTTTTGGGGGGGAATGGGGAAAAAGATTGCAAACCCTCCTTAGAAATGACCAACATTTCACCCGGTTCGATATCCCGGACGAATTCTGCTTCAATCAAATCCAACGCACACGTTTCCGAAGACAACACCCAACCATCATCACCGACGCGACCCAACACCAACGGTCGCAATCCATGGGGATCGCGCACGCCGATCATGCACTGGGCATCCATGGCCAGCAGGGCATAGGCCCCCTTGACCTGCGACAGGGCATCCACCAGCCGTTCCGAGAATTCAAGTTTCCGCGACAACGCCGCCAAATGGACAATCACCTCGGTATCCATCGTCGATTGGAATATGGAACCCCGTTGCTCCAAAGATTTGCGTTGCTCGACACCATCCACCAAATTGCCGTTATGGGCAACGGCAATCCCCCCCTGATAGGTATCGACCACCAAAGGTTGCTGGTTGCGGGAACTACAGCTCCCCCCAGAGGTGGAATAACGGACGTGTCCGATGGCCACATGCCCTTTCAGACGCGCCAAATCGCTTTCCTTGAAGACATCCGCCACCAATCCGCGTCCGCGGACCGTGTGCAATATGCGGTCATCCACCGAAACGATCCCCGCCGATTCCTGTCCACGATGTTGCAGGGCATAGAGTCCCAGGTAGACAAGGTTGGCCGCCTCTGGGTGATTAAACACGCCAAAAACGCCACACTCTTCCTTCAAATGGTCGTCATCTATTGAAATCAAAGGCTTTATCCAGGAAAGGTCAAAATCGCCAGTTCAAACCCAACCGGCGCATTGGCACACCAGAAGTTTCAGTTCATCAGGTGGTTGGTGACCACCATGATCCCCTTTTTTCCATAGGCATACAACAATGAGCCATCCGTCCAACGGGAAGCAGGTGCCCCCATGGCATCGTGGACGGCAAACGCCACAACGAGGATCAGTCCACCCCGGACCAATCCAAAAACCAACCCCCCCATCCGATCACCCAAAGATCCTCCGCGACCTGCCCGCCCATGTTTGATCCAGCGACCCAAGAGGGCAAAAACCAACAAAACGGCTGCAAAAATCAGGAACGACGCCACATATTCCAGGTTGACCGAAAAATGGATCCAAGAACCCAGCCGTTCCCCAAAAGCTTTTGAAAACGTAGCGGATAAAAAAATCGCGGCGATCCAACCGATCAGGGCGACCAACTCCCGGACAAACCCACGGATCACGGCCCACAAGGCAGACAACCCCACAACCGCCACACAAAGATAATCCAGTTCATTCACTCGAAAATCCACGGTATCTCAGGATATGTCGGCGGATATGTCGGCCTAGCATCCGACCGTCCACCCGATCCCCTGTCTATTTAAAACATTTAATGGACCCATGCAATGGCTTTTGTGCAAAGGGATCACGGTAATTTTTGAATCATCTCCTCCACCGAGGAGACCGCCGCCAGCTCCATTTTGGGGACATCGGCGATGGTTTTCATACATTTTTCCGGCAGTATTGCCCGATCAAAGCCCAATTTAGCCGCTTCTCGCAGACGGGTTGCAACATGGCTGACCGCCCGAACCTCGCCCCCCAAACCCACCTCGCCCACAACCACCAATCCTGAGCCAAGGCTCAGATTTTTCAGGGAACCAAACAAGGAGGCCGCCACCGCCAGATCAGCTGCCGGTTCTGTGATGCGGAAACCACCGGCAACATTTAAAAAAATATCATGATTAAAAAATCCCAATCCCAGACGTTTTTCCAACACCGCCGTCAGCATAGCCAAACGGTTGGGATCCCAGCCCAGGGTATTGCGTCGCGGTTGCGGGAATACGCTGGGGGCCACCAGGGATTGAATTTCCACCAGCACAGGACGGGTTCCCTCGATACCGGGGAACACCACCGATCCTGTTGCTCCCCGAATACGCTCCGACAAAAACAATTCCGAGGGATTCGTCACTTCTCTGAGGCCACTTTGGCACATTTCAAAAACGCCAATTTCGTTGGAGGGGCCGAACCGATTTTTGACCGCACGCAAAATACGATAATCGTGTCCCCGCTCCCCCTCGAAATAAAGCACCGTATCCACCATGTGTTCCAATACCCGTGGACCGGCGATTTGACCATCTTTGGTGACATGACCCACCAAAAAAACGGCCATGTTGCGTGTTTTGGCAAGATGGATCAACCGCCCGGCGCATTCGCGCACCTGGCTGACTGTGCCAGCGGCTGAGGGGGATGATTCGCTGGCCATGGTTTGGATGGAATCCACCACCAGGACTTCCGGTTGTGCCACTTCCACCGCCTGGATCACCGCTTCCAGACGATTTTCCATCAAGACTGGAAACCGTTCACCGCTCACCCCCAAGCGGTCGGCCCTTTGGCGCAATTGCTCTAGGGATTCCTCACCCGAAACATACAGCACCGGCCAGGATTGGGAAAAACCGGCCAGTGTTTCCATCAGCAGGGTTGATTTGCCAATACCGGGATCTCCGGCGACCAGCGCGACCGAACCGGGCGTCAGACCACCACCCAAGACACGATTCAATTCCGAACCCATCCCAACCATCCGTTGGGCGGCATTTTGTTGCACTTCGGACAACAACTGGGGGACAACGGGATGGGAAAATCCTCTGGGGTGTGTTCCGGGGACGCTACGGGCGGGACGAAATTCTTTGATGGAATTCCAGGCACCACAGGCACCGCAACGCCCTTCCCAACGGAGCGACTGGGCACCACAGGATTCACAAAAAAATTGTTGCTTGGTTTTTTCCTTGGACATCAAACCAAAACCATTAGAACGATTAAAAGAAAAAAGGGGTCTGGGGGATTGCCCCCAGGGTTTTGATTTTGAATTTAAAAAAAAAGGTTCCCAGCTTTAGGTTTTTGATTTAAAGTCAAAAACAAATTCAAAAGCAAAAATGGAAGCTTTTTGTTTAAAGTCAAAACCCTGGGGGCAATCCCCCAGACCCCTTTTTTCTTTTAACAATTCTCGTTGCAGATGATCTACTTGACAATCCGAAGTTTGGGCCGGGAACGGCCAGGATTGTTATCGGGGGGCGGTATGTCACTATTGCCCTCGATAACCTTGAAAGCGGGCACCCCAGCTTTCACCGGTTCCGGTGCTGCGTCCGGCAATGGCCAAGCATCATCGTCTGGCAATGGCTTCAACGGCCCCGTGGGATAGGGACCATGCTGATGACGAATAATGGGAGGAATGAATTCCTGCCACAAAACGCCATGCCCCGAATCGGGATTAAAAGCACTCCACAAGGCATTGTACGGGATAATGCAATAATGAGGGATCCCCCCAAATCGCAATTCCGACTCAATCGCCACCGGCCCGATTTCGATGGTCTGCGGCATGTTGACGTTGATCACCAACATCAACCCCGGATCCGACGCAAACCGACGCGGCACCTCCACCCCCTGACAGGTGGCATCAAGACACAACATCACCCTGCCTTCGTGTTTCAGAAGACGCTGAACAACCTGGGCCTTTTCCTTTGCAAAGTTGTCACTCATAGCCGTCACAGATAACCATTTTTCAATCCGCCGTCAACACGTCACATGACCACACAGCCGGGCAAGACGATCCCATTCTTCCAGAAACTTCAACAAATAAGGTTTGTTGCCAGATTCCTCCCGAATTAATTCACGCACCAGATTTTGTTCCTGTTCATACTGAGCCTGATTCACCAATCCAATAAAATAAGACATGCGCAACCAAATCAGATAGGTCGTCAACGCATCAAACTCATTATAGGCCAAGATTTCATCCAACCGCCCCTTGAGCCACAACTGTGGCACCTCATTACCATGCGTCTCCATTTTTCCCGGAATCCCAGACAACACCGCCAACTCATGCAACGATGGCGTCCCCGGACCCCACCCTGGGGCGGCATGATCCTTGAGATCCACATGGGACTCTCCCCCCTTGGCAAAATAATCCACCCCCTCCCATGGCTTGTTGGGACGACGGGCAAACCCCGGCAGATACAACCCATGGATCACCGCACGCTGCACCAAAATGCGGACATCCGCCGCCAAAGAATTAAATCCCACCAGTTGCGGCTGGCGATCACCCAACGCCCCCAAAAACGTCTCGATGATCCGCCGCTCGGAGGGATCCACCACCCCAGCGGCATCCATCTTGGGAAGCGTCAAAAGTCGCAGCAAAATCCGTCCATCTTTATGAACTTGGCGTTGGACAACGGAAATGGAAACCACCCGACACATCACCGTCTTCAGATAAGGGGTCGGATTTTCCTCGGTGGCCCCATTTTTACGCCACATCTCCTCCATGACCAAGGCGTCGTCCAGATCATCCGCCAGATTATAAAGCAATCGACCCGCCTTGGGATCGGGAATCCATTCCGCATCGAAGGCCCACACCAGATTTTTGATGGATTTAAACATGCGCAAGCCTGTCCTGGCAGATGGTTATTTGGCGGCAAAAGCTTCTTTGAACCACAGATGAACCCGATCCACAGTCGGCATGGTATCCCTAGGTGGCAGTGCTGCCACGGGAAGATTCAATGCCTCGATGGGATACTGGGCCAGGAACAAAAGTTGCCTCGTTGCCAGTTCTGTCATTAATTCCAAAGGTTTGCCGGATTCGGGAGGCTTAGCATTGGCCGTACCCACCACCGCTGCCGTCGCCGCTGCTGCCCCAAAAAACCCACCCGCCGCCGTCGCACCGGAAGCCACCATGACCGTCCCCATGGTCAACCCCTTCCCCACCGCATCGTCGCGTTTGATGGGGTCTGAGGAGACACGAATGCGCAGAGTCCTGACCAATTGGCCACGCGCCATGATATAGACATCCCAATCTACCACACCTGGGCTGGCAGCACTGCTATTTTTCAACACCCTCGGCGAAATCCACATCACCGCCGGCCATCCGCTTTCCCGACTCTGGGCCAGAGCCTGTTCCAAATTATAGACCGGAACCCACTCTGGAATCAGATATTCCGCCAGATTCCCCGGTAACATCTGCTCGAAAACATCCCGCGTATAACTTTCCAAAATCTCTTCCTGTCCAGCAATTTTGCGCGCTATGGGAAGCATATGCAATTCGTCAAACGGGGCATAACTGGTCCCCATGCCCGCAGTCGCCTCCCAACACACCTCAACGCCAGGATAGGGAAATTCACACCCTTTTCGATGGACCGGGCTGGCCATGGCGGCAGTCATCCCCCACATGATTCCCAGTGCCACCGCCATCGCTTGGGCATACAGGGTGAAACGGTTGGTTTTCATCGCCATTCTAACCTCTCGTCACAAGTCGCTCCAACATCTCCGCCATCCCAAGTCGAGAAGCAAGCAATTATCAAGCCACTCCTTGATTCAATACAAAACGGTGATAAATCGCCTCGATGGATTCAAAATCCTTCCAAGAAATCATTCTGGGTTCAATGGCCAAACCACAGACCTGATTGAGCATGGTCACCAATTCGACGACGGCCAAAGAATCCAACAATGATGACGACACCATCCGATCCCAGGGGGGGTTATCCATCAACGGGGCATGATCCCGCACCTTTCTTTGCACCAGCCGGGTAAAATGCTCGAAAGTCCCATCCCATTGGCTTTGTTCGGGAGGTGGATCATTGTTCTCCAGGTTGATCACCCCAAAACAGTTTTCCAACGCTCCCCAATAGACATGCAAAAACGATGGATCCAAATGTGTTCCATCCGCAAGGTATGGGGGGGGAACAACGCCATCTTTTCCCAAGAGCGGTGTGCAGACATCCAGAAAATGAATCATCAGTTCATCGCACAGGGTGCGCATTGCCCCATAAAATTCGGCCTGATAGTGATAACGCGCCGTCACCGATCCAACCACCGGCCATTGACGGTCACCATTATCCCGATCCACTGGAGCGGTGGGTATTCCGGTCATGTAGGCAAGGCGACTTGGCCGTATATTCTTCAAAAACAAAAAAAATTCTCGGTATTCCGCAACCGCTTGCCGAATCCGTTCTTTGGGATCCGGGCTACCGGGAAAAATGCTGCGGCACTCCGGTTCTCCCGCCTGAATCACCAGGGGATCCCGTGGCTGCATATGGGTGATCAATGTCGAGAAAAAAGGGATCGTTTTTTTCCAATTACCTGACCACAACAGACCGACCCAGTAGGCGTGAACCGCCTTGAACCGATTGTGATGCGACGTATTGCGGGTCCAAAAAATACGCACATGGCTATCGCCACACACATGAACCTTATCCTGGAGGGACTTCAAATAACGATCCCGATTGGTTTCCCGCGCTATTTTGCCACTGGAGGTTTTGCGCAACCATCCTTGTGGCACCATGGCCACCTGGACGGCAACATCAAAATGGAGATCCAATAAAGATTGTAACTGACCGCAGATTTTCTTTTTCTGATCCAAGGTCAAGGTCAATCCGTGTTTTGGTTCCACCAACGCCAAGGTTCGTTGGGTATCCAACCGTAGATCCATCTCCCCGACCACCGCCACACGGCCCGGATGGATGGCCTCATGGGTCATGATCACCGCTTCGAGATCCTGGGGATAGATATTTTTGCCGTTTTGGATGATGAGATCTTTTTTCCGACCGCACAGATACAACTGTCCTGCGTGGAGAAATCCCAAGTCCCCTGTGGGAAACCATCCTTCTGCGGCCAAAGGGGGTGATTGATAATAACCGTCGATAGCGCAGGGGCCACGGTGAAAAATCTCTCCGATATCGGCCCCCTCCCCCCCCTTGATTTGAATTTCCACCCCTTCCAAAGGTATTCCGCACCCGATGACAGGCCGGTATCCCTCCAGCACTTGAGACTCGGTGGCCACCGCAACCGGCACCCCCTGTGATTGGACCTGGTTCTTGCGCAGACGTGAAGATTCCAAAGCAAGCCAAACAGGCGGTTTGCCGATTTCACTCTGGGTTGCGGCAAAGACATTTTCCGCCAGCGCATAACAGACCGACAACTGCTCCGGCCTCACCCCATGAGTCACCATAAATCTTTGAAAACTCCCCAGGCTGACCGGCTCGGAGCAATTGATAAAGGAACGGACATGATCCAATTTGTAACGCTGGGGATTTTTACACAGAAAAGAAAAGGCAAAATTGGGCAACCAAGTGAGCGTTCCCTGAAAACGCTCCATGGTTTCCAGCAACAGGCCGGGAAAGGCGGCCCATTGAAATGGATCCAGATAAATCACTGGGGTTTGCGTCAAGAGCGGCAGGAGAAACGTCGCCACCAATCCCATATCATGGTAAAGCGGCAACCAACTGCAAATACGGTCGGTATGGGGATCCAGCTTTAGGGCTTTGCGATACTGCCCCAGCTGGGCCATGAGCATCTTTTCCTGGATAGCCACTGCCTTTTGCAGCCCGGTGGTTCCCGAAGAGCATTGTAAAAACAAAGCCGCCCCCCCTCCCTGCCAACCCGGCATGGTTGTGGGATCGGGCAACGGGGTCTCTTCAACCTCTGCGTATGTGAGGACTGTGGGCCAAGTGGCTCGGTCTTCTTCTTCGCCGACAAAGGTTGCGCTCTGAAACCGCGCTTGATAATTGGCCAGTTTTTCCCCATAGGCTTCGGGGGTGATTTTGGCGTTGGGGTAGGAAATAAAGGTCGGGAGGCGTCCTGCCAGAATGGCCCCGAACCATGCCGCCATCATCCTGGGGGTGGTACGTCCAAAAATCATGATCACTTTGTCGGGTGAGACCTCCAATATTTTGGCCCAACCTAAAATCAGACGGTAAAACTTATGATTTTCACACGCTATGACCTGCCCGGATTGGGGATCCAGGATGGAGAATATGGGATCGGTGCGTTGTTGCAGACGGGTCAGGAATGAGGCAATCATGGCCATATGAGGGGCTTAAAAAACGATTAAAAAGAAAAAGGGGTCTGGGGGATTGCCCCCAGGGTTTTGATTTTGCTTTTGCTTTTGACT
>JADGCQ010000048.1:23192-29709 GCA_015228925.1 Magnetococcales bacterium
AGCAAAATCAAAACCCTGGGGGCAATCCCCCAGACCCCTTTTTTCTTTTAATAATTTTATTTAATCCTAAGTCGGGGGGAATAGTCCCCCCGGACCTTGGTAGCCATTTTATTGGACCGTTGGCGTCATCATCCCCAAAGCCTGTTTGTAAAGATGCAAAATGGCATCCTCTTCGTCAATTTCCGCCGGATCCATTTTGCGCAGTTTGACAATCTCACGCATCACCTTAGGATCGAAACCATTGCCTTTGGCCTCCAAATAAAGATCACGAATATCCTGTCCCAGTTGGGTTTTTTCTTCTTCCAACCGCTCAATGCGTTCAATATAAACGCGCAATTCCTCACCCGGAATGCCAATATTCTGAACCGCCTGGGCTGCCGTTCCAAAAGCCACATGTTGTAATTCTGACATTTCTCTCTCCATCATTTGACATACGAATGTTGAACACTGGCCCGGCCCGTCATCATATCGTGACAAGTCACCCGCCAACATCCGTTAAATGCAATAACGATGCCTATTGAATCGGCCTGGATGGCATCAAAAACCACTCTCCCGAATCAAATGAGAAGCTGCCCATTGAAAAAAGGCATCCCACACCGATTCCCGCCCCCCACGAATCCGCACCGTCCCCCGGTGAATTCTTTCCAACCCTTCCGGGACCGTTCCCATCACGGTCATGACGGATCGATAAACAGGCACCTTCGCCACAATTTGACCGTCGGAAGCATGGGCAGAAGGGATCCCGCCACCATGGATCGATGCCAATTCTGGTAAATCAATTTTTTGGGAATCGGCCAACACCACAGAGGAAAGACGCACTTCAATCGCCGGGATCTCCAACATCGCCGAATAAAACCAACCCCGACTGCCCAGAACCATATTTTGCAGATCGGCTTCACCCACATAACCCTGAACCTGCCAAACAGGTGCCGCAAGAGTCAATAATGGTTGTTTGGTCCCCACCCAACGTCCTTCATGAAGATGATCCATCACCGCAACCACACGACCCGCCATGGGTGCCGTCATCACCAATTTTTCCCGTTGGTCGCGCAATCCCTCCAGTCGCACCATTTCCTGCGCCAATTGCTGGGAAAGACTGGCCTGATTTTCCAAATTTTCCAATGATGTTGAACTCAAATCCAAACGACGTTGAAACACCATCCTGCGTGCCTGGCTCAAGTGAAGTTTCAGGTTCAGTTCTGGGGCATCCAAACGGACCATCCGTTCCCCTTGCCGCACAAACTGCCCCGGCACAACATACACTTGGTCAATTTGGCCTTCCTGCGGTGGATAGATGGCCAGCAACCGCTCAGGGCGGAGCAAGGCTGCCATTTCCACATCCACCGACCATGGGTAAAACAACAGACCCATCCCCACCACAAGCCATCCACCCAACCGAGGAACGACCGCCCCCCACGATGCACCCCTCATGACCGCCCCCCATTCCCGTATCTCCGCCCCTATCGGACGGATGACAAACCATGTCAGTTCCACGCCCAATAAGATCAATCCCAGGATTTTAAAGAAAAAATGGTACACCAACCATGCGATGGTCACAAAAAGGATCACCCTATAGATCCAAGTGACATAGGCAAAACTGATTAAAAACCAACGCTTTCCCAGCGACCAAGGTTCTGGAGGCGGAAGGGATACCCCCAACAGCCGACAACGCAACCACCAACGCCCCATGGCGAAGGCACGGGGATGAAGATTGGGAATATCCAACCAATCCGACAGTAAAAAATAACCGTCAAAACGCATGAACGGGCTGGTATTGATGGTTAAAGTCACAATCCAGGTGGTCGTCGCCAATAAAAACAACGCTTCACGAATATTGCCATCGGGCCAAAG
Source organism: Magnetococcales bacterium (assembly GCA_015228925.1). Taxonomy (GTDB): domain Bacteria; phylum Pseudomonadota; class Magnetococcia; order Magnetococcales; family UBA8363; genus UBA8363. Next base: position 25,044 of record JADGCQ010000048.1, read on the forward strand.
ATTCCACAGTACCGTCGCCCATACCGCAAGCATCAATTCTGCCTGAATACCCCCCTTGGCAATGGCCAGACGTTCGGTTTTGGAAGACAGTTTCCATGTTTCACTCAATTCGGTGTACAACACCGGCCACAAGACCAAAAAAGCGATCCCCATGGTCGGGACGTTGAGTCCCAACCGTTTTGCCGTCAGGGCATGACCCAGTTCATGGACCGCCTTGGCCAGGAACACCGCCACCGCCAGAATCATCGCACCTTGGGTATCAAACACTTCTGGGATCGCGTCGATAAATCGATCCATTTGCTGCATGGTCATGAACCAGGCGGCCAAGACCAAAAGCCAAAACAGGGCCGTCCCTGCGGGTGCGTCAAAAAACTGGGTCCACGGCACCAGCCGATGCAACCATCGGTCTGGGGTCAGCAGGGGGATACGAATATAAAGATAGTGTGTCAACAGGGTACGCAACCAACTGGGTTGTGGGGGTGAAACAAGCGGCTGTTGCGTGTGTTGAACAAGTTGATTATTTTTTAAAAAATCGGCCAGGAAAGCAATTTCTTCCAAGGAGACGTTTGGTATGGGGCCATGGTTTGCCTGATTGAGGCGTGCATGCAGGGTGGCAAGGGTATCTCCTCCTTGCCAATGTTGCAGTATGACTAATTCACGTAAACCGATGCGGTAAAACCGATGGCGGACGGCATCGTGGATGATCCCTGTTGGCTTGCCATCCAGGGAATCCAGCGGGCCGGGAAAAATGGCCAACTCTTCCCGGAGTGCTGGCAGGGACTGCTTCCTTGGGTGTGTTGACATGCGACTTTTCGCGCTTTTTGCGCAAGTATGGCAGACACAATACAACGGTTTACAACATCATACCTTGTCCGAGAAAACATCGTCCAAGGACTGGGCATCCACAAATCGCAGGCTCCATTCCTCCAGAGAAGAAGGATCAGCTTGAGCGATCCTTTCACTGGCCCAATCGGGCACGGTGCCGAAGCGGCGTTGCAACTGGCGCGTCAGCATTGATGCAGCCTCTTCCCGCCGAACCATCAAAGCCCATTTTGGATTTGTGTTATCAATAACGCTTTGCATAACGCTTTGCGCAAATTGTGACATCATTTTCTCTTCCTCCTCTGGACGCACCCGCCGAATAATCTCCCGGACATCCTGTTCATCGTAACGCCTGTACGTTTCCACCACATACCGCATGATGAACACTAAGTCATCGGCAGGAACCTCTGTCAAAACCTTAACGAGAAAGTCTTTGATCTCAAGTTGCTTCCCATCTCTTGTTGCATATTTGGCAGCCAATAACCATGCCCTCAGGTGGGGCTGTTGCGAAAGCTTTTGATCTTCAACATGCCCCAAATCAAACAGGGAAAACTTGAAATCCAGCAAGTATGGCCGCCATCCTGTCGGTGCATCCACCAGTGCCAAGAAATGATTCGGAATGCGCCATGTGTCCGCACCATGGTACACAACCAATGGAATAATGGCTGGTAACTGTTTCCATCCGGGATTTTCGCGTTCCCATTGCTCAAGTGCCCTGATCATATACCGCAACAATTGCCACGCGACAAACCGATCTGGATAGCTCTTATGGTCAATCAGAGTATACAAAAAAGCTTCATATCCATGAACGGTCTTCACCCGAAACAGTCGGTCCGTCAGGTACTCTTGGAGTTCTTGATCCACGAAAGAGCCAGCAACCAACTCCGGGAGTTCATCTGCGAGCAATTCCGATATTTCGACTGGGAGCCGCTCACGCAGCAGGTGTGCCGCCCTTTCTGGATCCGAAAGAAGGGTCTTCAGGAAACGATCATGGGGATGGGAAATCTTGCTCATAAAAACACACCAAAAAAATGCGTAGCGTATCGGGCGCGTGAAAAATAAAAATTAAAAACTTAAAGATATAAAACTTTTTTTCAATTCAAAAACAAAACCCTGGGGGCAATCCCCCAGACCCCTTTTTTCTTTTAATCATTTTTTATCCCAGTTCCACCATCGCCGTGGACAACGCCTCGCGAACCCGCGCAAAAGCAGTCCCCCCCAGAGATTGACGGGCGTTGATCGATGCCTCTACCGTCAAAACCGCCAAAACATCCGCATCAATCCGCCCATCGACCCCCTGCATAGTCGCCAATGGCAGGTTGGCCAACGTTTTATTGTCGTCAATACAAAGGCGCACAATCCGTCCCGTGATTTCATGGGCCTCCCGAAAAGGAACCCCCTTTCGGACCAAATAATCGGCCAAATCGGTCGCCGTGGTAAAACCAGCCGCCGCCGCAGTCGCCATGTTCTCCTTGTGAACCCTGATCCCAGGGATCATGTCGGCAAACAAACGCAACGACCCCCCGACCGTATCCACCACATCAAAAATCGGCTCCTTGTCTTCCTGCATGTCCCGATTATACGCCAAAGGCAACCCCTTCATCATCGTCAACAAAGCCATCAAATGCCCCGTCACACGACCACTTTTCCCCCGCACCAGTTCCGGGACATCGGGATTTTTCTTCTGCGGCATGATCGACGAGCCAGTGCAAAAAGCATCCGGCAACTCGATAAAACCAAAAAAACTCGATGACCAAAGGATCAATTCTTCCGAAAACCGCGACAGATGACCCATGATCACCGCACCCGCAAACGCAACCTCCAAAACAAAATCCCGATCCGAAACCGCATCCATGGAATTGGCACAAATCCCCTCAAACCCCAGTTGCCCAGCAACCCACTCCCGGTCGATGGGAAACGGAGTCCCCGCCAACGCCGCCGCCCCCAACGGCATCCGGTTCAAACGGGGACGCAATCCCAATAAACGCTCCCGATCACGACCAAACATCTCAAAATAGGCCAATAAATGATGCGCCAAACTCACCGGCTGGGCATTCTGCATGTGGGTCGTCCCCGGAAGGATGGTCTCCACATGATCCTGGGCCAACGCCAGCAAACTTCGCTGCACCCGGATCAACCCCGCCACCAGTTCATCCACCTCCCCGCGCAGATATAACCGCAAATCGGTCGCAACCTGATCGTTACGGGAACGGGCGGTGTGTAATTTCCCCGCAACCGGACCAATCAACGCCCGCAACCGACTCTCCACATGCATGTGAATATCTTCCAAGTCGGTGCGAAACACCATCTGCCCCGCCTCCAACTCCCCCCGAACCGTTTCCAGACCGGCCAGGATTGCCGCAGCATCCTCCTGGGAAATGATCCCCTGGCGCGCCAGCATCTGGCAATGGACCATCGATGCACGAATGTCTTCACGAAACAAACGACTGTCGTAGTGAATGGAAGCGGTAAACCGCTCCACAAAGGCGTTGGTGGGTTCCTGAAACCGTCCGCCCCACAGTTTATCGCTGGCGTGGGGTTTTGGGTTCATGAACGCTTCCTCAAGTTGGCGGCAATCCGCATTCTCAAAGCATTGAGTTTGATAAATCCATCGGCATCGCCCTGATGATATGCACCCTTGTCTTCATCAAAAGTGGCAATCGCCGGATCAAACAAGCTGAAATCGGACTTTCTCCCCACCACGGTGACATTGCCCTTGTACAGCTTCAGCCGCACCACGCCATTCACCTGCTCCTGGGAAGCATCGATCATGGTCTGCATCATCCGCCGTTCCGGTGAAAACCAATAACCATTATAAATCAACGCCGCATAACGCGGGACCAATTCATCTTTCAGGTGTGCAACCTCCCGGTCCAACGTCAAAGATTCCATAGCCCGGTGGGCAATGCCCAAAATGGTCCCACCCGGCGTCTCATACACCCCCCGCGATTTCATCCCCACATAACGATTTTCCACCAAATCCAAACGGCCAATGCCGTTGCTCCCCCCCAACTGGTTCAGTCGGGTCAACAATTGCGCCGGAGACATTTTTTCACCATCGATGGCAACCAAATCCCCTTTCAGGAATTCAAGCTCAACATAAGTCGCCCGATCCGGTGCCTTCTCCGGGGATACCGACAAAAGAAACATGTCATCATCCGGTTCCCGCCAAGGATCTTCCAAAATTTTACCCTCGAAAGAAAGATGCAGCAGATTGCGATCCATGGAATAGGGGGCTTCCCCTCGTTTATCCCGTGCGACCGGGATACCATGGGATTCGGCATAGGCGAGCAATTTATCCCGAGAATTCAAATCCCATTCCCGCCAGGGGGCGATGACCCGAATATTGGGTTTTAAGGCATAATAACCCAGTTCAAAGCGAACCTGATCATTCCCCTTGCCGGTGGCCCCGTGGGAAACGGCGTCGGCATGGGTCATATTGGCAATCTCAATCTGGCGTTTGGCAATCAAGGGCCGGGCGATGGAAGTGCCCAGATGATAAACCCCCTCATACAAGGCATTGGCGCGATACATGGGAAATACAAAATCCCGCACAAACTCTTCCTTGAGGTCATCGATGAAAATTTCCTTGACCCCGGCTTGCTGCGCCTTGATGCGGGCCTCTTCCAACTCATCCCCTTGGCCCAGGTCTGCCGAGAAGGTCACCACTTCACAATGATAGACATCCTGCAACCATTTCAGAATGATCGAGGTATCCAAGCCGCCAGAATAGGCCAACACCACTTTTTTGACAGGTTCGGTCATATTTCACGCCATTGATTTAAAATGATTGAAAGAAAAAAGGGGTCTGGGGGATTGCCCCCAGGGTTTTGACTTTGTTTTT
>JADGCQ010000049.1 GCA_015228925.1 Magnetococcales bacterium
GTCAAAACCCTGGGGGCAATCCCCCAGACCCCTTTTTTCTTTTAATAATTTTTTTAGGGGAGTGCCAACCATGGTTCCGTGTCATTCGGTACGTACCTGAAATTCAATTTTCCACTTTTGATCAGAATTGGTATGTTTCATCCAAAGCTCAAGGATGCCCAACTCGGTAATCATCGCATGGATGCGCACCGGGACAACCTGCCCCAGTGGAAAATCGGGAAGTTTCGGTAGATCGATTTCCAAAGAATGGGTTTCGTCCAAATCCCGCAGGGCATTGGCAAGAATAATCCCCGCAGCATCTCCACTGCGCACATCGGAGGAAAAAAAACGAAAATGGGCGGTCCTTCCAGTCAGTAACCCAAATTCTTTTTCTTGCACCAAGTGTTCACTCCCTTCCTCCATCCCCTGGGGGACAACGCAAAGGGCCTTGACGGGCGGTTTAAATCCAGGGATGGCGGGCATGGAAGATTCCAAGCCAATGTAATAAGAACGCGCCGTCCCCGCCTTAATCCGCATCCCTTTTCCCGTCTGACGATAAAGCCCATAAACAGCAGCCCCCTTGGCAACCGCCAAGTCGGGTTGAAACCCTTCCAACAATCGGATCGGTTCCCCACGCCAGGAAGAAAGAAGATCTAAAACTCTTTGCCGCAACGGTTCGGCTTTAAACACCCCACCGTTAAACAACACCGCAGTTGGGGATAAAATGGTCGTTTCCGAAGAGGTTGCGGGAAGCCAATGCTGAAGTGCCGGGTTGGCGCGGACGTTGGTGAGACTCCGAGTCAGAAAACGGGCCAGTTGTTTGCTAACGACGGGATCGGCAGCATAAGGGAGTCCAAATTCCTGAAGACCAGTACGGCTGTTTTCCTGGGGCAAATCCGATACCGCCACCATGGGGAAAAAACCTTCCAGAATAACGCTGGTCAAAATATCCCGATCCAGTTTGACCGTCAGGGTTTTGGCAAACAGACTGGTCCCACGGGAAGGGATGGCCAAAGAAATTTCATCCAGGCTGGCGTCCTCAAAAAGACGCACTTTGGCGCGGCTGGCGGCATGGACCAACGCACGAAATTGCCACTCATCCAGACTTTTTCCACCCTCTTCCAGTTTGGCCGCCAAGGCATAGGCCAAAGCCAGATCCATATTATCGCCACCCAGGAGGAGATGCTCCCCCACACTGATGCGCTCCAGTTGCAGGTCGCCTTGGTGTTGGGCGACAGCAATCATGCTGAAATCGGCGGTTCCACCCCCGATATCGGCAACCAGGATACAGTCACCCGGTCGCACCTGGTGCCGCCAACTACCGCCCGCTTGATCCATCCAGGCATAAAAGGCGGCCTGGGGTTCCTCCAGCAATACCACCTGACCCAGACCAGCCTCCGATGCCGCCTGTGCGGTCAGATTGCGCGCCACCTCGTCAAACGAAGCGGGAACGGTCAAAACCACTTGTCCGTCGGCAAGATCGTAGACCTCTCCTTGCAAAGATTGGGCATGGATGAATCCTTGGGTGATGGCTTGTAGAATGCTTCGTGAGGTTTCAAAGGGAGAGATCAAACGGTTCGATGGTTCAGACCCCCACGGGAGCAGCGGTTTTTTCGGATCGATATGGGGGTTGGAAAGCCATGATTTGGCAGACACAACCAAGCGATCTGGAACCATGGCACCATGTTCGCGGGCGAAATGACCAATGATGGCGGTATCATCGGTTTGAGAATGCCATGGAAGCTTGATGGCTTCGGCGGGAAATTCATCCTCATGGGGTAGATAGAGTGCCGATGGGAGGGTGTTTTTTTCCCCAATTTTGTTGGGTCCAAGAATTTGCGTCACTGGGGAGACGGTGGTTTCGCCGGGATCGGGATGGGCGACGGCAACCACACTGTTGCTGGTTCCAAGATCGATACCCAGAATAAATCGCTTGGTCATGGCTGGGCTATGGCCTTCATGATTGGGGTTGGCATGGATGAATGTCTACTTGAGTTCGACCTGGGCCGGAGCGATGGTGGGCAATCGCCCCCCCTGATCCTTGAGTGTTCGCGGCAATTTGACATGATTGGTTTTCCAACCCTTATGGACCAAAACTCCGGTAAAAGGGGCTTCTCCGGTGATTTTTCCGGTCAGTTGGTGGGTATCGGGGGCAAAACCGGCGGGGACGATGACGCTGGATCCTTCGGGTTCATCGCGCACAGGGACGATATCAAAATGTTCCAACAAGGCACTGCGGCACCCCTCATGGATGACGCGGGAGGCGGCACCCACCTGGGCATCCTCGTAAGAGGCGATTTCCTCCATGAGGAAATCAACCAAACGACCTTTCTCCTGAAGGACACCAAGAAACGCGACGATTTCCGCTTCGCAACGCTCGGTCCCTGGAAGCTGGGCTTGGGGTCGCACCGCTTCTGCGCGTGCTTTGGGGGCTTTGGCGGATTGGGAGGGGCGAATGATGAAAATGGCGGGGAGTAGCATCACGGCGATGCCAAGGGCGGCATATAAAAGCTGTTGATTATTTTCCTGGAGCAGCACAACCAAGTTTTCGGGTAGATCCTTGGGCAGCTTGCCAAGCAGGATGCTAGGCAGGGTGTCGGGCACGAGGGCTTCCGGGAACAACGCGGCGACCAGGAGGACAACGAGGATAAATACGGCGAAGATGGAGACGGAACGCATGGGCAATGCCCCTCCAATACCATGTTGATGTTAATCTTACGAGAACAGCACTGCCGACATTTTAGAACGATAACTGGTGACCAAGGGATGTTTTGGACCCAGAAGTTCAAACGTATTGATCATGGCGTGTCGGGCGGCTGAATCTTGGAACGTGCGGTTTTTCTTCAGGATATCCAAAAACTGGTCCATCCCTTCAGCATAGTTTTCCAGGGCGACCAAGGATTGTCCATAGCGTAATTTGGCCTCCAGATCGTCGGGGTTGTCCACCACCTTTTGCCGCATGGTATCCAGATTTCCTTTTTCTCCCGCAAAGGTCAGCCGTGCTTTGAGTTTGATCGCTTCGGGTGTTTTAGCACTGGCCACGCTCAATCGCGAGAACAAGGCTTCCCCTTTTTTCCACTCTTCCCGATCCAAGGAGATTTGGGTCAGAAGCAACAGGGAAGGTCCATGTTGGGGGTCCGTGGCCAGGATTTCCTCGCAGATTGCGGCCCCTTTGTCCCACGCTCCCGCATCGACCAGTTGCCGGGCGGTGGCGGCGCGTCGGTCGTTGGGTGACGGAATGGCCCGGTCCAGGAATCGCAAAATTTCCGATTCTGGAAGCGCACCGGTGAACTCATCCTTTAACCGACCATCGACAAATAATTTAACCGCCGGAATCCCTTTGACGTTCCATTGGTGTGCCAAATGTTTGTTGCGGTCAGAATCGATCTTGGCCAGGATAAAACGGCCATTTTGTGCGCGGGCCAGTTTTTCCAGCACCGGCCCCAACGTGCGGCACGGTCCACACCATGATGCCCAAAAGTCCACCATGACAGGGGTTTCTAGTGAACGACGCAATACTTTTTCCTCAAACCCCTCGGTATCAACATCGATAATCCATGGATTGTCAGTCATTGCACCCTCATATTTTGTTTCAAATGTCTGGCTCATCGTTACAAATCGACCACTTCGACCGATTCTATGGGAAGTTGCGGTAAAAAACGAGCGGCGACTTCACGAAAACGGACTGCGGCATCGGTCACGTAAAAGCGGACGCCCTCTCTTTGGGCGGCAGGGCGTATGTTTTGGGTGTCGATCAGTTGCTGCAAGGAGAGAGCGACCGCCTGTGCCGAATCGACCAATACCGTACCAGGATTCAAAATGGAAGAGATTTTTGGCTTGAGAATAGGATAATGGGTACACCCAAGGATTAAGACATCCACCGGCGTATCGATGAATGGCTGCAAACTTTCCCGGATCAACAATTGGGTGGACGGCTGGGAGGTCCACCCTTCCTCGACCACCGGGACGAACAGCGGACATGCCAAGGATTGCACCGGACATTCCGGGAGCAACACCGAGAGCGTCTGCGCATAGGCTTTGCTTGCGATGGTAGCATGGGTTCCGATGACACCGATCCGGCCCGTTTTTCCCTGCAAGGCGCGAATGGCCGCCTGGCATCCTGGTTCGATCACCCCCAGGACCGGGACGGTGGTATAGGCACGCAGGGCGGTCAGACCCAAGGCCGAGGCGGTATTACATGCGGCGACCAGCCCTTTAACATTTTGTTGCAATAAAAGTTCCGCCACCTGAATGGTGTAACGCTGCACCGTTGCCGGTGACTTGGTTCCATAGGGGACACGGGCGGTATCTCCCAGATAAACAAAGCCTTCCTGAGGAAATCTGGAGAGCAGTTCCTGGAGAACAGTGAGGCCGCCAACACCGGAATCGAAGATGCCAATCGGGCGTGAATCGTAGGAAGTATTCATAGCAAGTGAGTTTACAGGCTATCGTGTGCAATGAAAATGGTTGCCAATCGGGATTGAAGTTTGATAGTTTGTTTGCCACCCAATGCGGATGTGGTGGAATTGGTAGACACGCTGTCTTGAGGGGGCAGTGGCGTGAGCCGTGCCGGTTCGAGTCCGGCCATCCGCACCATTTTTATTTTTTAGTCTTTTCCTACCTCCCTACCTCCCATGAATACCGCCGAACGTATTTACGATGAAGTCAAACGTCTGCCGGAACCGTTGGCTGAGCAGGTGTTGGATTTTGTGTTTTTTTTGGAGCAGCGGCGAGCAAAGCTGGGAGACGCTGCACCATTAGGGGAATTCGATGCCGGGGAGATCCGGCGGCGAGCTTTGGCAGCGCAACGGCATTTCCCCCCCATGGACCGGGCCGTTCTGGACGAGGAATTCACCGCCATACGGCGTGAGTGGGACCGGCGGTCATGAGTTCGGCGTACCTACTGGATACCAATGTTCTTATCGATTTTCTGAATCAACACCCCGATTCTATTTTCCAGGAACGGGTTCTGACGGCATTGGAAAGCCGTTCGGGGATTTCCGTAATCACCACCATCGAACTGTTGGGATGGCGTAAGCATACGACCCAAACCCGGCAAGGTGCTTTGGATCTTCTGGGTATCTTGCGGGAGTATCCTCTGGGCCGTGCCGAGGCTCAGGTCGCCATCCAATTGCGTACCCGTTCGGCCATTCATCTGGGCGATGCCATCATCGCTGCCACCGCTTTGACTCATGGCCTACCGCTGATGACGCGCAATATGAGTGATTTCAAGGAAATCGACGCACTAACCCTGATCAACCCATTTGAGGAGGCATGACGGGGAATGTGATCGAACGAATAACCAGAAAAACGTCACAGGAAACGCTAAATCTTAATTTTATTTCATAATATGAAACAATCATTTAAACAGATTGTTGCGTTTTGTTAATCTATGTGACGAAATAGAATTGATGTTCTTTTTTTTGGTTTTGCTTTCTGTATGGAAAGGGAATAATCTGATCCTTGGGGTTGGAAAAGCAGAAAAATAGTGGGTCTGCGTGCGGGTACTTCGATGGAGGCGTAGTATGGGTATTTTGGCACTTCGAGCAGATGAACGTGTAAAAAATGTCCAGGTAAGAAATGATGCCATTGATGTTGATTTGATGGATGGCAGGACTATTTCCGCTCCCCTGGCATGGTTTCCCAGGCTGGCCAACGCTACCCAGAAGCAAAGAGAGCAATGGGAAATGTGCGGTGGTGGTTATGGTATTCACTGGGATGAAATTGATGAAGATATCAGCACTGAAGGCTTGTTGCGTGGAATTCCTGCCCCTTCCAGGTAAATAGTCTGGTTCTGAGGGGATTGGATGAAGAAGAAAAATCACCAGCTAAGGTAGCGACTCGAATGCGCAAAGATCTCCTTGTCGATGGAACAAGTCCAACCAGGCAACTTTTGCGTCGATTGATGGAGCCATGGTCCGGTACCAGCCACAACCCCGATCCCGGTCGGCCACGGCTGTTGTATGTCGAGGCGATGGAACCCCGGTTTCTCCTTTCCGGGGAAGGGTTGATGCTCCCTCCCGCGCCGCCACCGCAGGAGGAGTCCCAGGAAGCTCTCCTCAGCCAGCCCGTTGCCACCGGGGATGCGATTCTATCCGTGGAAGCCGGGAACGTAGATAAGACAACCTCACCATCGTCGGCAACCGAAAAAGCCAACGAGATCGTCTTTGTCGATCCCAGCGTTCAAGATTATGGATCCCTCCTGACGGAGGCACTGCAATCCCGCTCGCAACAGTCGCAACCGGGACGGGTCGAAGTCGTCCTGCTCGACCCTGCCCGCGATGGTATCGACCAGATGACGCAATGGCTCGATGGCCATCAGGGTCTCCAGGCGATTCATGTGCTGAGTCATGGCGATATCGCCGCCTTGCGGTTGGGGATCACGACGCTGAATTTGGCCAATCTGGAAAGTTATCGGCAGCAGTTGCAGTCTTGGAACGCCGCCATGGCCCCCGGTGCGGACTTGATGTTCTATGGCTGTGATGTCGCCGCCGGAGCGGAAGGGGAAGCCTTCATCGACCGGATCGGACAATTGACCGGAGCCGATGTGGCGGCGTCCAGGGATGCCAGCGGTTCGGTCGGCAGCGGAGGGGACTGGATCCTGGAGAAGACGACCGGCACCATCGAGGCAGATTCTCTCTCCGCCCCTGGCTATGATCACCTCCTGGCAACGATTTCCTCGACCGACCCATTTATTGCCGCTGGTAAGCTGGGAGCGCAGTTGGATGCATTTGAGGAACTTTCCTACACCATGCCCATGGTCGATCTTTCCTTCGCCAGCCTCCTCAAAACCAATGATGGCCGCTCATTGGGGGATATTCTGAGTTTTAAGACCACCGCTAATACCACCGTACTCGACGATTATCTGGCCCAGGCGGGTGATCACTTCATGAGCGGATTGATGGACCGCCTCGGTGATTATCTCAATGGCATGGGGGCATACAGCCATTTGGAATCCCTGGTCGATAACACGGGAAGTGCCATCTCTTTGATCGAAAATGGAAACGCCTTGGAGGTTGACCTAACCCTCTCCCGGGAATTTGTTCAACGGTTTGGCTTCGGTGAAGACCTCAAACCCTTGGGTTTTGATTTCCAAACGGGTCAGGGGATCCCTCTGGTCGCTGATATTCACTATGTCGCCACCTATGACTTTGGTGCGGGCACCATCGCAATCGATACTCTTGACGCCCAGATTAAAGCCAAATCATCCACCCTGAATGTCGGGGCCGTTTTGGGGATTCTTGATGTCACCGCTGCGGGTGATGTGACGTTCGATACCGGAAAAATTGAATTCTCCGCCATCGGTGCTGTGAGTTCTTCCGGCATTAAGATTCCCGGCGATGCCGACTATACCGACCTGTTTTCCGTCGCTTCCAGTGGCAACGGCGTCAAGGCCAATCTCTCCATGGATCTCTCCGGGTCGTTGGGTGCAACGGATCTTTCGGCCCTGGGGGGCGGCACTCCGCATGTCGATGTGGTATTTGGCTCTCTGACGTTGGACAGCCGGAGTACCCCATCGCTTCAGCCGATCCTGACCGGCACTGCCAGCCTTGATGCTGGGCAGACGCTCAGTGTTGTGGTGGGGGGGGCGACTTACGCCGTCACCCCCAATGCCAGTGGTGCCTGGAGTTTGGATCTATCCACCAACCCGGTCCCCACTGCGGGTACGCTGACTCTCGCCAATGGACAATCTTACACCGTTACCGCGACGATCAAGCAGGGGATTGACGACAAGGCCACGGTGACAGGTAACCTGACCATCAATTCCGGGCTTTCTGCATCTACCGTCACTGGGGTCAACACCTCTGCGGAATCCTGGGATGCCGTCACCCTGAAACCGCTGACGGTCGCTTCCAGCAATTTTAGCCAGCTACAAGCCTTCTCCAGCCTTAATTCCACGCAACTGGTCAAAATGTTGCAGGATTTGGGTACCTATCTGGAACTGCTTCGCGATTCGGGAAAATTTGACGCCCAGCTTCCCTTTACCCAGCTTGCGTTGGGAAATGCCCTGGATTTTAGCAGTGCCATCAACGATGTTATCGACAATCACCTAGCGACGACGCTGATCTCCGGCATTACCGCCAGCAAAGCGATATCGCCAACGCTGGCGGGCAATTGCGCTTTCGATCTGTACGTCCAACGTCCAGGCGATGAGCGAACTTCGGTGATCACCATCGCCATCAGCCAAGCGGAAACGGCATCCTTTGCCCATATCAATCAGCTCGCGGAACTCATCGGGAGCAAAATTGCCACTGCGGTGAATGGTTGGCTGGCTTGGTCGGGGGATTTATTCGAGGTTGAAGAAAGCCTTCAAGGGGGAGCAACCCTGGTCGGGGCTGACAAAACCAGTGAAGAACAAATCCTGAAAATCCATGCCGCCGGTGGAAGCTACCAGTTAAAATTGGGAGCCGGGGGAGATCTGACCGGTCTGATCCCGGTATCGGCGACCCCCATCGAGGTTCAGAATGCTTTGGAAGCGAAGTTGGGGGCAGGAAATGTCGTGGTGACGGGACGGCCCAAACATTATGCCGTTCAATTCACTGGATCCCTGGCAGAAAGTAATGTGCAAGGTTTGGTGGTGGTCCCAGGGGCGGACGTGACGACAGGGAGCTTGATCGATGTCTCCGCCAGCGAATTCTCCCGTGGAACCGACGGCAGGGTGTGGGGAAAGATTACCCTGGCCCAGGCAAACCCAGGTGATTTTGATGTCCTTCGGATCGTCCCTTCTTCCACCGTGAGCGTCAAGCAAATTGCCGCCGGTTCCGATACCAGCGAAGCGATTCAACGCTTGACCATCGTTCACGGGGGTGGTTCTTCTTTCTATCTCAAAGGGACAAACGCCAACAATGTGGCGTTTACCACCGCCGCCATCGCCGCCAATGCCGATACAGCGGCCATTGCAGCGGCCTTGGCGGGTGCCCTGCCTGGGGTGACCGGGTTGTCGGTAACCGATGTGAGCGGCGACTATGCCGCCGATAACGGCACCTTCGTTTATGAAATTGGTTTTGGAAAAAAAGATGCCACCAACTACGGCACCTATCCGACCATGACCGTGGATACCACGACGGCGGGTGTTTGGACGAGCGCAGTTGGGGCGCAAGGGGTTTTGGCGACTCAGCAACAAGCCTCGGCGGCTGTGGGGGCCATTGCGGCTCACAATGAAATTCAGCGGTTGTCGATTGCCAATGCCACCGGCGGTTCGTTTGTCATCGGGGTTTCACTGGGAACATTGTTTTATCAGAGCGGTCCCATCACCCTGGGGAGCGATGCCGCGACACTTCAGACGGCCCTGATCACTATGTTCAAACAGGGCAATCCCGATTTCTCCGCGAGCGACATCAGCGTGACCGCCGTTGCCGGCAAGAGCAACACTTTTGACATTGAATTCAAGGGGATTTGGGCTGCCAAGGATTGTCCGCAAATGCGGCTCAACACCCATGGGTTGACCTCTGCCGCCGGCGCAAGCTTCGGTCCCATCACCCGTCTGGGTATGCAGGCGGAAGGTCAGGATTTGGCGGTCAATAATGTTACGACCTTCGTGACCTTCAACGAAATGATGGATCGTTTTCAAAACGCAGTGAACAGGATGATACCGGCAGGGACAAGTTTTGCGGTCAACCCCCGCTTTGATGTGGCCACCAAAAGCTTGATGTTTGATGTCAAACTGGCACCGGATGCGACTGTTCAGGCGGTTTCCCTTCAGTTTTCCGATGGTGTTGGCGATCTCTCCGCTTTGTCTACCCAGACCACCCTGGATCTGTCCACCCAAGCCTCTTTCCAGGGGACCATCGGGTTTGATTTTGCCAATCTGAACAGCTTTGCCTTGCGGGCTGGGGGGGCCTACAGCGGTACTCTGACCGCCAAGGCGGATGATACCTCGGCGGTTAAGATTCTTTTGAATGATGGCACCTTTAGCTTGGCGTTTGACGGTGAATCTTACGATCTGACACTTACCCAGGCGAGTACGGCGGACAATACGACGCGGACCCACTTGGTTACCGATCTTCAATCCGTTTTGGCCAGCAAAGCCGTTGCTTCAGGAGGCTTGCTGGAGCGGCTTGGTTATGCCAACCTGGGCCAACTGGTCACGGTGGGACAAGATGCCAACCAACAACTGCAATTCACCATCAAGGCGACGCTGAATGCGGTTAAATTGACCGTCAACCCCTTGATCGGCCTGTCGCTCAATCCCATGTATAGTACGTTGGGATTCAAGACGGCCACCGCCTACCCTGCCCCCAAGGCCGTTACCCTTCCCAGTAACGGTCGTTTAAGCGCGACCGCCACCTTTGACCTTCTGATCGACCAGTCCGATGCGGTGACGATCACCCTGGCTTCAGACGCTGGCAATGCCACTACCAATGATTTGGTGGATGACTTGAATGCCGCTTTTGCCGCCACCAACATCGCCGGACACGGTTATTTGGGGACGGGGCCTGGTGGCAAGGGATTTGCCAATCTGGGTGAAGCGGTCAAGGCGATACTCCGAAACGGCCAGATTGAAATCGTCACCCTCAGCCCCAAACTGGCCTCCTTACGGGTGATGGTCGATGGCAGAGATCCGGCGACCAATGAATTGGGTTTTACCCCCGGTCAGTTTGCCAACACCACCGGTGCTTATGTATTCTTGATCGATCCCGTGCTGGGTGGCCAGTACAGTGCCGTCGTTCATGGGCAGGTTGGGGCAACACCCGCAACTTTGGCCACTCCGGGACAGGCGACCTTGGGAATGTTGGATCTGACGTTCGCCAATCTGGGGGCCGATTACCAGGGGAGTTTCCAGTTTGGTCTGCGCAATGGTTTGACGGGTGCGCCGCACAGTCGCATCAGCCTGAACGATTTGTTTGACTCTGTTTCATCCCAGGAGTCTCTTTTGGGGATGGGGGGTGCCCTGCAAACCAGCGGCACGGTATCGGCGACGGCAGTCCCCTACCAGAGCAACGGCCAGCTTTTGCGTGATGTCGGACTTCTGGTCACGGTGGGCAGTGTCAAGTTGGATGTCGTCGTGTTGAAATCTACGACTCAGGATAATACCACAGTTAGTCACTTGGCGGCGGATATCGATACTGCCATTCATACGGCATTGATTGCCAAACTGGGCAGTGATCCTTACGTGGGTCATGTGTTCGTCACCGTCGGTCAGGACGTTGTTGGTCAGACCGTCGGTGCCCTGACGTTTACCGCCCCGACGACAACGTTGACGTTGGCTGGCAATCCAACGCAAATCTATGACAGTGCCACAGGGATTCTGTTGACCGATCTGCGGTTGGGGGTGACCGTCGGTGATCAGTCGGTTGACGTTTTGGTGCGCACCAGTCGCACCAGTGGCAACACCTCCCTGGATGATTTGGTGTCGGATGTCGGTGAAGCGATTCGGGCGGCGTTGAATACGGCCCGGAGCAATACCATCAATGTGACGGTTCAGGCCAATATCGATGCCCTCCTGGTGGCAACCGACTTGGTTGGCAAAAGCGATGCTTTATTGACCCTCAAAGGGGGCGTTGTCAGTGCCAAGGATATCACCCTGAAGAATTTGGCCATCAAGGGTCGGCTTCTGGAGGGGGATTATGTCACCGCGTTGGATTTTCGCAATCAGGCCGGGACGGATGGTACGTCGCCCATAGCGAACTTAAGTCTCAGTGGCGTCGCTGTCGTGACTCCCGACGGGGTTTCGGCCACAGGCTTGAATGCGGCGACCAGTATCACCATTGATGTGAGTAACATGGCTGCTGTCCTGGCGGGGGACGAACCGACGACAGCGGTTGTGATCGTCCCTTCCGATGGCTTGGGAAATCTGACCCCGTTCACCGACGTTACCTGGACATCCCTCAAGTCCGATTTTAACTCCCTGGGAAGTTTGTTGGGTAACCTTGGAAAGCTTGGGGCGTTCGGGGAGTTGGGGCGGGCTTTGCCGACGTTGGGAACAAGTGTTTCGGACGTTTTCGACTTCGCCAGTCGGTTCAAGAAGGTCGAGGCACAACTGGATACCTGGAATGGTGTTGGGTTGTTGGATCTCAGGTCGGCCCTGGCCGATGCCTTTGGTATCGATGCCAGTGCGGTCACCTTGGAAAACGACAATACGGGCGGCAAGGAGGCGTTGCGGATTACCGTCCCCTATCGGGTGGTTCTGAACCAGTCGGTTCCCCTGGATCTGATTTTTAATGATTCGGCGTTGTTGGCTCTGCTTTCAGACGCAGCCAAGGCGGAACTGCTTGGATTGATCGGGGCACTCCGGGAGCTTAAGGACACCGAAGGGACTGCCAAAGTTCAACTTCATGCCGACATGACCTTCAATCTGGAGATGGGGGTCGATCTGGCCAGTGCCAGTGTCAACAAGGGACGACTTTTCCTTTATGACCATGTTGCCGGTGGCGTAGCCGGGTTTTCCGGGGATTCTGGAACCTACGCCCGTCTGGATGCCTTCTCCGCAAGTGCCGCTGGGATGGCCTTTGAGTCCAACCAAGGGATCTACAGCCTGGGGGTGACCGGAGGGACAGCCAACCTAACCTTGTCGGGGACCAGCGGTCTTATGCTGCATTCGGACGATAAGGATGGTGCCAATGATGGCCGGTTATACTTCAGGGCCTATGGTGCTTTGTCGGCGGTGGCGGCGACCGCCTTGAAGAGCAGTAACTTTGAAGTGATCTTCGATGGTTCGGCCTCGGTGACACTCCCACTGTTTCTCAAAGTGTCCGACGAGTTGGGCCAATTGGCCATCGAGCAGATCGAGGGTTTTCTCAATCCGCTGCCGTTGGGTAAGATGGAATTGAATTTCATCAATTTGGGCGATACCTTTGCAAAAATGGGTGGCAAGGGGGGATATACCTTGCAGGGGACGGCGGAGGGGACGAACAGTGCCACCGTCATTTCCAGCCAAGTAAAACAGGCGGCACTTCCCGAACGTCCCAGTGCCGGCAACGGAACGCCGGTCACGACCCCGGAAGGGGCACCTGTGGATGATGACAATGAAGCCGCTTTGGAACACGTCAATCTGGATCCATTTTATACCTCGACCGATGGTGCGGGGGCGACGACAACCCCGTCCAGTGTCACCATCGGGGCGACCGCCCTGTTCAGTGCCACGCCGCAGGCCAACCCCTCGACGGCAGGCTTTGATGTCAGCTTGATCCTTCCCGATTTTGAGTATTGGCAGAAAGAGTTGACGGTAGTTTTGGAACATGCCCTTGGACCCAACTGTGAACCGGATGAGCCGATCAATGGGCCGCTCCTCTTTCTCCTGCGCGACCCCACCCTGGTCATCAACACCGTGGACAAGGTTTTGGAGACCATCCAAAAAGGGTTGGATGCTTTCAGCGATGTGTTGTCCCTCCCCATTATCGGCGACCAACTCCGGGAGGCGACCAATTTTGTCTCCGATTTGCGGCGCAACGTCGTCAAGGCACTCAATGATGCCCTGTCGTCGGCGGTAGATATCTATGGCGGTTTGGATAACGCCCTGCGCATGTTTATGTTCGACATGCTCACCACCGATACCAATCATGATTTTATCATTCAGACCAGTGAAATCAGTGCCAATCCATTCCTGAATTTCCTTCAAGATTATAACGGGGACTTTTTGATCACCCCCGACGATATCGTGGTGGAATATATCGCCGGCATTGGGACACCCAAAATTGATCCCGCCATCGCCGAATATCTGGGTGTGGTCCAACCGGGGGACATTCCGGCGGTGTTGCCGGGTCAACGGACCGCCTGGGTGACATCGGGGATGAACTTGGCCAATCTGGACAGCCATGGTGACCCTATCCTCCATGAGGATGGCACCCCCTGTTATATCGGCAAGGGGGGGGATATCATCATCGATTCCAGTCTGCGCAAAATCCTGGAGGATATCTCCGGGGCCATCGACAGCATGGCGGAAACAGCGGGCGACCTGTGGGATGAGGTCGTGAGTACTGGCGAGGACAAGACCTTTTTTGATTCCTTGCAAAATATCGTCACCTTCATTGCCAATAAGATTAACGATGGTTACACCTACCAAAGTCTGCTGCGCGATGTGTTTGGGGCCGGGGTGGCGGCCTCTGTCCTGACCGATGTATTGACCGATTTTGTCCCGTCATCGGGTGCCCTCGCGGCGGATGCGGCGGCGTCGTTGGCGGCGGGTACCGTGGTGGTCAAGGCGAGTCTTGCCGAATTAAAGGCGGCAGTAACGGAACAGGCGATCCAGGTGGGAACCGCCGTTGCGCTGGCGCAGAGTACCGCCGTGCAATTTCGTATGCATTTGGGTCAAACCTATGTTCCTCAGCTTGACCTGAGTTTCGATATTGGTGTCCCTGGGCTTTCCCTAGCGTTGGATGGTGGGATTCAACTGGCCTTGGATTGGGATATTTATTTGGGATTCGGCCTGGATATCCAGGATGGTTTCTACCTAGTCACCAACATGCCCGGCAACGCGGGTATTGGTGAAATCACCACCTACGATCCGGCCCACCCCGGGATCGCCACGGGGGTTGCCTCGAATTTCCATGATCTGCATATCGATAATCTTTGGTTGGTGGGCAAGCCGACATTCACCGCCGCCGCCAAGGAGGTTCAAGCGCAGATCGATGTATTCCTGGCTCCGGGTAATGGGGGCGGACCCGCGACCCTGGACGCGCAACTTTTCTTTCTCAATGGAACCCTCACCGACAACTGGGATGGCTGGATTCGGGACAATGATACCGGAGTTTGGGGGAACGGTACCGATTCCATGGGGCGTTTGTCGGGGACACAATCGCCGACCTATGGCCGCAGTGATACCCTGTTTGACGGGGATACGGGGGCGGATGGCTCCCGGACCCGGTTGCAACTCAACTTGGCGGTCGATCTCAAAGACAAAGGGTTGTTCGGTATTGCGGCCCTATCGAGCTTGACCAATGGGCGTTTGACCTACAGCGATTTGCGTACCGCCAAACTGGCCGATTTGGTGGCGGTGGAATGGGAAGCCAAGGCCCAGGTTAATATGCACATGGAGTTGGGAATTTCCCTGGGTGGCGAAGGTTATCTGCCCAAGGTCGTGGGCGATTTTCACATGACCTGGCAAAATAGCAATAAAAACCAATATGTTCAACAGATTGAACAATTTTTTACCTCCGGTTATGACAAACTGTTCCATGTCGGTGCCCCCAACATTTGGATGACCGACGTTTACCTCGATGTCGGAACTTTCTTTACCAAATTTTTAAATCCAGTTGTCGGTCTTATCCAAGATGTTACCGATCCCATCATGCCGGTCATCGATGCCTTGACGACCCCGATTCCCGGTTTGTCTGATCTTATGGGGCGTGATTATTCGACGGTGGATCTTGCCTCTGACATGTCGTCGTTATTTGGTGGTGTTTCCCAGGTTGATTTCCTCGTCGCCATGGTCAACATGCTGGATGTGATCGATGGTTTGCCCACCGGGACCGAGGGGATGTTGATCCCGGTATCGCAAGCCTTCGTCGTCAGTGGCACGAAGGATCGCAAGCTTAACCTATCGGCACTCCCCTCTATCCCTGGCCTTTCTGATCTTGATGTCGATGTTGAACTTCCCTACATGCAACTGGCCGATGTCAAGGTCGATCAAGATGATTTTCAATTCAGCCTGAATATGGGGGTAGGCTGGCATGATGATACGACATTATTGAATATTTTTAAGGGTGACATGCCCGCTTTGGCGTTCGACTTTGATTTAAACGCCGATGT
Organism: Magnetococcales bacterium; assembly: GCA_015228925.1. GTDB lineage: Bacteria > Pseudomonadota > Magnetococcia > Magnetococcales > UBA8363 > UBA8363. Next base: position 15,667 of record JADGCQ010000049.1, read on the forward strand.
GAAAGTTCCCGCCCCTTATATCGATGTGACGCCGTATCATTTTACCGTGGATGGGCTGACGGGGGACTTCATACTCAACATCAAGGCGGGATGGCAGGATTTGTACCTGTCCGATATTTTGTCGGGAAATTTTGCCCCAAGGTTTGATGTGACGGTGGAAATTCCTGGAATCACCATCAATACCCAGGTGTTGCCGGTATTGAAGATCCTATTGCCCAAAATGACTTGGTCCATTGGTGACCATACCTGGGAGTGGGCATCGGGGGGTGAGTTCATTGTGGATTGGCCCGAAGCACTCGCCATGTTTGTGAATCAGGGCAACGTCAAGACTATTGACATGACCGGGGCCTCCTTTAACGTTTCGTTGGGAAGCATCGATGGGTTCCTGCCGCAAATTAAGGTGGAGTGGCCTGACGTTCATTGGATCGGATTGGGGAAGGAATTTACCTGGGAGCAGACGCAATCGACAGACTTGGGATGGTCCAGCATTATTTCCGACAACGGTTTGCTGGCCGCACTGGTGGATGAGAACCGCACGATCACGGTACAGATGCCGGATGTGTGGTTGCCTGAAATCAGTTTGTTGGATCTTCTCCCCGATTTTGATTTTAGTTTTGATTTTGGATTGCCCAATCTGCCGTCGCTGCCAGACATTAATATCGACCTTCCCGACATCGACATGCCGGGGCAGCAGACCGTTTCGCCCGGCGATGCCGCCAAAGATGCCTTCAACGGTTTCCAGGATAGTTTAAAGAAACCTGGAAGTGCCTTGGCGTTTCCCATCCTGGATGATCCCGTCGGTTCGGTGATTGCGATGTTGATGGGGGAACCGGCGGATTTGATCACGTTTACCCCGAATAATCTTAACCTGGATGTCGGTTTCCGGGTTTCCTATCCGATCTATCCACCCCTTTACGTGGGTGTTGGCGGCAACATCAGCATTGATGTGGCGTTGACCCTGGGGTTCGACACCTATGGCATTGGTAAATTCTTCGACAGCCACAACCTGACCGATATTCTCGACGGGTTTTATGTCAGCGATAATATCGTCAACGGGGTGGATCAACCTGAAATTACCCTGAATGCCAAGCTTTATGCCTTTGCGGAACTCAATGCCTTCATTATCCGCGGTGGTGTCGAGGGGGGGATCAAACTGACGGGTACGTTGGATATCTACGACGAGAACAAGGATAATAAATACCGTGCCTCGGAGTTGATTGCAGCGGTTTCGGAGGATCCCCTGGACGTGGTGGAGATGCACCTGCGCGGTTCGGCCTATATCGCGGCCTATGTGGATCTTAATGTGTTGTTCGACTGGGTTCGGGTCTGGGAATGGACCTTCATGGATGTCACCCTTTTTGAATGGGAACATGACCCTGGGGCGAAAAAGCCGGTGTTGGGATCCATGGATGGTTCGGTTTTGACGCTCCATGCCGGTTCGACTACCCCAAGTATCGATGGTGAGGATGCGGTCAACAAAGGTGCCATCGACCGCAAGCGGCGCAGCACCGATGATGGCAATGAGGCCTACACCCTGACGACGGGTGATGGTAACGGCATCGTGAATATTTCCGCCGTGCTGACCAATGGGTTGACCTACACCAAAACCTTTGCTGGGGTCACCCGGGTCAAGGCTTTTGGTGGTGCCGGTGACGATCTGTTCGATGCGGCTGCTTTGGATCTTCCGGTGTTGTTCATCGCTGGCGGCGGTACCGATATTCTGAAGGGTGGATCGGCGGATGATGTCCTCATCGGTTCCACTTCGGGAACGGCAACCCTCGTCGGTGGTGGTGGCAATGACCGTTTGATCGCCCGTGGTGGGACGACCCTTATGCAGGGGGGGGCGGGGGATGATACCTACCGCTTCATCGATGAATGGGGAATGGTGACCATCGCAGATACCCAGGGGAGCAACCTGCTCGACTTTTCGGCACAAACCAACGCCGTCACCATCGATGATGCCTACTGGCAGGCGACACGCGACGGCAATCAGGTTTCTTGGGATGATTCGACCACCATCGATACCATTCAGGGTGGTTCGGGGAGCGATATCATCGATTTTTCCGGGGATGCCGCCAACCTTCTGGTGACCATCACCGAGACCGACGCCGGTTGGGTCAAGGGGAGTGGCAGCGGCATGACGCAAACAGAATTTGATGCGACGACCCACCAGGATATGAAGGATGCGGGGGATAACGGGGGGCGTGGTTTTAAGTTTGTCGGCATCGAAAATATTATCGGTGGGCAGGGGAGCGATGTCTTCCGCATTCGTGACGGGGCCTCACTGACCGGTTCACTCACTGGGGATACGGCGGGTGGTGCCTATCATGACGCCGGTGGCAATGAAGTCGCCAATGCCCGCAACACCATTGACTTTTCCGAATATACCGAGTCGGTCACCCTGGATCTGGAAGGGGCGAGTGCATTTGGCAGTGCGGGAGCGACCACGATCACCGTGCGGGGGTTTCACACCATTTTTGGTGGTACGGCGGGGGACCGTCTGCTGGGCGATGGCCGTAATAATTTGATTGTGGGCAACAATGGCACCGACATCCTGGAAGGGAAGGCGGCGCATGACCTGCTGGTGGCCGATACGTTTGTCACCTATAAAAATCTGACGGGATCTCAAACCCGCCCCCTGGATGCCGATTTGCAGAACGTCACCGATTATCTTTCCCTTCAGGTGGCGGGTTCGGCTGAATTTGGTGCGGCCAGTCGCAACTGGATCTGGAAGGGGCAGACTTTGGAAAACAAGAGCCTCTCCACCGCCGGTAAACAGACCCTTAAAGGGGGGAGCGGCAACGATATTATCCTGGGGGCATTGGGTGGTGATGTGATCAACGTCGGTGGCACCGGCGAAGGCAACGACACCATCATGGCTGACCTTGGCAAGGTGGAGATCGATTTTAACTTCCGTTCCGCCCTTTCGGCGACGACGTTCGGCAGCAAGGGCGGGGGTGGCGATACCATCTACCTGGGGAGTGGCAGCAACTTGGTATTGGCGGGCAGTGGTCGGGATGTGATCACCGGGGTCGATGCGGCCAGCAGCACCAACATCATTCTGGCCGATAACGGTACGGTCAAGTTTCAAACCACGGAGGTGACGGTTTCCGGGCAGGTCAAACGTACTTTCTTGGCAGGGGCGGGGGGGAATCATCTGCTGGAATCCATCGAAGCCCCGGTATCGGAAACGGGTGGTTTGGGGAACGATGATACGATGAATCTGGGCAGTGGTTCCGCCGTGGTGTTTGGCGGTGCCGGCAAGGACGTGATCAACTTGGTCGCCGCCAGTTCGACGGGGGGTAACTTCCGGTTTATTGCCGGCGATCATGCCCTGCTCACCACCGATCAAAATGGTGGTGCCGTGGTGTTCAAAAGCCTGGATCTTCTTGAGGCGTCCGGCGGTGATGACCTCATCGTCGTGGGCAATCAAAACGATCTGGCAGCCCGCTATTTGGGGAGCAATTTTATCATCGCTGGGGTTGGAGCGGACAAGGTACTTGTATCGGCGAGCTTAGACACGACGAGCGGGGCCATCACCTCCGGCGCGGCTTATAGTACCGACGTGATCCTGAGTGATAATGGCGAGATCGACCGCTGGGATTCGGTTGCTTCGGCGACTTATAACACCCTGAAGCGGGTGATCAGCACCGAGTGGGACAAGGGGGTCAATGATATCATCCAAACCGCCAACGGTGATAAAACCATCATCGGTGGGTTTGGTCAGGATGCGGTGACGGTGACGACAACCAGCCAGTCCATTCGTCAGGTCATCGGCGATAATGGGCAGATTGATTTTAACAGTGTCGGCGGCATGACCACCATGACCTCCCTGGATACCGTGACCACCACCGGCGACGCCGATGTCATTATCATTGCCCCCACAACGACGGCGGAAAATATCGGGCATAACTATGTCATCGCGGGCATGGGGGCGGACAAAGTGTTGGTTGCCGCCAGCCTGAATGCCGCAACGGGTGCCATCACCCCGAATGCCGCCACCAGTGTCGATACCATTTTGGGAGATAATGGTACGATCACCAACCAAGCCGCTTCCCCCGATATTGTCCTGAATGTTCTGCAACGAGTGGTTAGCACCCAGTTGGACAAGGGGGGCAATGATCTTATCCAAACCGCCAACGGTGACAAAGCCATCATCGGTGGGTTTGGTCAAGATGCGGTGACGGTGACGACAACCAGCCAGTCCATTCGTCAGGTCATCGGCGATAATGGGCAGATTGATTTTAACAGTGTCGGCGGCATGACCACCATGACCTCCCTGGATACCGTGACCACCACCGGCGATGCCGATGTCATTATCATTGCCCCCACAACGACGGCGGAAAATATCGGGCATAACTATGTCATCGCGGGCATGGGGGCGGACAAAGTGTTGGTTGCCGCCAGCCTGAATGCCGCAACGGGTGCCATCACCCCGAATGCCGCCACCAGTGTCGATACCATTTTGGGAGATAATGGTACGATCACCAACCAAGCCGCTTCCCCCGATATTGTCCTGAATGTTCTGCAACGAGTGGTTAGCACCCAGTTGGACAAGGGGGGCAATGATCTTATCCAAACCGCCAACGGTGACAAAGCCATCATCGGTGGGTTTGGTCAAGATGCGGTGACGGTGACGACAACCAGCCAGTCCATTCGTCAGGTCATCGGCGATAATGGGCAGATTGATTTTAACAGTGTCGGCGGCATGACCACCATGACCTCCCTGGATACCGTGACGACCACCGGCGATGCCGATGTCATTATCATTGCCCCCACAACGACGGCGGAGGATATCGGGCATAACTATGTCATCGCGGGCATGGGGGCGGACAAAGTGTTGGTTGCCGCCAGCCTGAATGCCGCAACGGGTGCCATCACCCCGAATGCCGCCACCAGTGTCGATACCATTTTGGGAGATAATGGCACGATCACCAACCAAGCCGCTTCCCCCGATATTGTCCTTAATTATCTGCAACAAGTGGTCAGCACCCAGTTGGACAAGGGGGGCAATGACCTCATCCAAACCGCCAACGGTGATAAAACCATCATCGGCGGATTTGGTCAGGATGCGGTGACGGTGACGACAACCAGCCAGTCCATTCGCCAAGTGATCGGCGATAATGGTCAGATTGATTTTAACAGCGTCGGCGGTATGCTCTCCATGACCTCCTTGGATACCGTGACCACCACCGGCGATGCCGATGTCCTCATCATCGCCCCCACGACAACGACGGAAAATATCGGGACCAACTTTGTCATCGCTGGCATGGGTGCAGATAAGGTATTGATCGCCGCCAGCCTGGATCCCGTCACCGGAGCCATCACCCCCAACGCCGCCACCAGCGTCGATGTCATTTTGGGGGATAACGGTACCATCCTGAATCGTCCCTCTTCTCCGGCGATTGCGCTCAACTATCGCCAACAGGTCATCAGCACCCAATGGGATAAAGGGGGCAATGATCTCATCCAAACCGCCAATGGTGATAAGACGATTATCGGGGGCTATGGCTTGGATGCGGTGACGGTGACGACGACCAGTAATTCCATGCGCCTGATTATCGGCGATAATGGCCAGATTGATTTTGATACCCTGGGAAACATGATCGATATGACCACCCTGGATGTTCAAGTGGAGACCGGGGGGGATGATGTCATCAAGGTGGGGCCGACGGCCATCGCTGGCGACATTTTGGGGACTAATTTTATCTTTGGCGGCATGGGCAATGATGAAACCTATATCGCCGGGGCCTATAAACATCCGGTGACGGGGAAATTGATTGCCGGTGCCGCTTCCAGTGAGGATGTGGTGATCGGCGACAACGGCGAAGCCCATCGTGAACCGATCAGCAACGTCATGTTGAAAGTGATGACCAAGGTTAACGACAAGGGTGGCAATGATATCATCGTCGCGGGCAACGGGGGGAAGGTGGTCTTGGGTGGTGTGGGTATGGATGCCATTTTGGCGGTGGACGGTACCCATCTGGTGATCGGTGACAATGGCGAATTCGATTATGACTTGGTTGCCAAAAACGGCATTCTGCGCGACATGTTTGCCACAGACATTACGTTGGGTGGTGCCGATACAATCACCCTGGGAGAAGGATTCACCGTTGTCATGGGTGGCATCGGTGCCGATGTCGTGGATATCGTTGCTCAGGGTATTGCCGCCGCCACCGGTCTGCATGGGGTGACGGGAATACCGACAACGGTGGGGGCACCCGCCAGTGAAAAACCGGGACGGACGGGCCGCTTCATATCGGGCGACAATGCGCGTGCCCGTTTTGATGTCAAAGCGGGGTTGACCGATTTTGAGACGATTGACGCCATCTCTGCGACCGGCGGTGCCGATGCCATTACCCTGGGCAAACCCGATGTAGCCGCTGGAACAGACTTGGGTTACCAGGTGGTCATGGGGGGGATGGGGGCCGATAACATTTTGGTGCGTCAGGATTATCGCAGCCAAGACATTCTATTGGGCGACAATGGCGAATTACACCGCAAACCTTTGGGATATGCCCATGTCTCCATCGGTAGCCTAGTGACCAATCTGGGTGGCGATGACCAAATTCGGACCGGTCGGGGTGACAAGATTATCCTCGGCGGTTTTGCCAGCGATGTCATTCAGGCTACGACGGTCCGGGAGAGCGGCAAGGATGAACGGGTCATCGCTTTGGGTGATTCCGGCTTGTTGTCTTATGACCTGGGTGGGGGCGGTACGCTACAAAAGGTGGAAAGCCTATCACCCCAGTTTGGTGGCGGCGACACGGTGACGGTGGGTGATGGTGATATCGCCTTCATCGGTGGTTATGGCAATGATTCTTTGGCGGTGGAATCTTTTGAACAGGCGTTTCGCGCAGTCGCGGGCGACAATGCGCAATTGATTTTTCAGGCGACGGCGACCATCCAAGATCAGGGGGCCAGTTTGACGAGTCTGTTGACCCTGGATCTGACCGGCGTGACGGGTGGTGTCGATAGTTTACGGATCGGGCCGGTGGGTGGTATCAGTGGCGACCTGGGTGAGGTGGTGCTGGCGGCAGGGATGGGTTCCGATACGGTGCGGGTATCGGGAGAGACGGTGAAGGCGACATTGTTGGGTGATAACGGTCAGATTACCCGTGCGGCAGGTGTTTCGGGGGCGCGTCTTACGGTCATCAGTTTGCTTCCCGAACAAGGGGCTGGGGATATCATCGAAACGGTCAGCGGCGATCATGTTGTGGTGGGTGGAGCGGGTGGCGATACCCTCCGGGCCGGCAAGGGTATCGGGATTGTCTTCGGTGATTCGGCGCGGATCAACTATGATGCCGGGGTGTTGCGGTCTGCGGTGAGTGCCGGTATCGCCCAGGGGGGCAATGACATCATTGAACTTGGTGCCGTGGGGAGTACCGATGGCCAAAATAGTGTTGTGGGTGGTTTTGGTGCCGATACCATCAGTCTGCAATCCCAAGCGGGTGATGGCATCACCGCGATGGAACGGATTGTCGCCGGTGATAACGCCAGCTTGAATTTTGATACATCCGGTCGGTTGACCGCATTTTCCACGACCGATTCCGATGCTTCGACCGGTGGGGCCGATATTCTGACGGTGATCATGGCGGGGGATGCCCCCACCGACAAGCCACTGACCGATTTAAACGTGTTGGCCGGTGGTATGGGCAACGATACCATCAATGTGTTTGGGGTGACGCGCAGCATTGATGTGGTGGGTGGTGATAATCTTGATTATCGTCGCACCAGTCCCAGCGCATCCAGCCTTTTCGGCGGGCATGTTTTCTTCGATGTCCTTCAGCCGACGACCGGAGGCAATGATACGATCCGCCTCGGTTCCGGGGTCAAACTGGTCGCGGGGGGGGCGGGGGATGATCGCATCGACACCAGCACCCAGGAGGGTGATCGTAACGTTGTGTTTGGGGATGCCGGGGCCATCGCCTTCGATCCCGCCGGCAACGGTCGGATGCAGCAGATCGGTACGACCTCCACCAGTACGGGCGGTAATGATACCGTGAATATTGGCGCGGGTGAAACCTACCTGATGGGGGGGATGGGGGTCGATACCCTGACCGTGAGCGGCGCAGATACTGTGTTCCGGGTGGTGGCGGGAGACAATGCCCAGGTCAACTTTGAAATGACCGCCGGCAGCCCCCGCCTTGGGATGCCAATTCTGGTGCAAAGCACCGGCAGCGATAGTGTGGATGCCACGCTTGTCAAAGATACCCTGACCGTGGGTAGTTCTGGGACCAACATGATTTTGGGAGGGCCTGGGGTGGATACCCTGTTCGGCAGCCAGGGGGCGGACCATTTTGTCGTTCCCGGGAGCGGCACGATCGATCCCGTCAACAAAATCATCAGTGTGGTTCTTTTGGGTGAATACAATGAAATGGGGATCATCGACCCCAAACTGGTCAAGGCGATGAGTACCTCTGGAGGGTCGGGTAGTTCCAGCGGGTCGAGTGGAACGTCCGAGGAAGATACATCGGCTACTGGGACCATTACCGGTGAGGGGAGCGTCAAGGAGGATGGCACTCTCACAGCGACGGGTAATATCTCCTATCCTGCGTTGGATGGTGGGCAGGCGACGTTTATCGCCTCTGAAACGACGGGGATCTATGGCACGTTGAAGATGGCAATCAATGGCAGTTGGACCTATACGCTGGATAATGCGGCGGTGGCGGTGCAATCTTTGGACGACGGGGTGACCTCCGAAGAGATGTTCACGGTGCAAACCGCAGATGGGAGCCAGACGACGGTGATGATCACCCTCACGGGTACCAACGATACACCGCAACTTTCAGTTCCGACTCAGGGTTATCTCGTCGATACGGCGGCGAGCGACAGTTTTGCGACGATAACCCGTACCCTTTCGGCGACGGATGCCGATAGCGGTCAGGTACTCACCTATGGTATCCAAGGGGGGACGGTGGCTGGAGGGAAGGCGACCCTGGCGGGGAATTATGGCGTATTGACCGTCGATACAACAACAGGGGCACTCACCTATGTGCCGGATGCGGCGGCGATCAACGGTTTGACCACCGATGCCCAGGATCTTTTCTCCTTGAGTGTCAACGATGGGCTGGCGACAGGTTCGGCGGCATTTGTCGTCACTCTGACGGGGGTTGAAGATCGTGCGATCCTGGGTGGGGTTTTCTCAGGCGATGTGACCGAAGAGGGAACGTTGATCGCATTGGGGACGTTGACGATTGCCGATGCCGATGCGGGTCAGGGAGTTTTTGTCGCCCAAACCGCTGCATCGGGCCAATATGGTGCCTTGAGTCTCGCTGCCGATGGTGCATGGTCGTATCAACTGGCCCATGATGCCACGGCGGTTCAAGCCTTGCGGCAAGGGGAGGTGGTTACCGACAACTTTTCCGTTTCCAGTGCCGATGGGACCACCCAGTTGGTGACGATCAACATTACTGGAGTGGGTGACGCGGCGGTTTTCGGCGGAACCATCGGTGGTCTGGTCGCGGAAGATGGAGCGATGACGGTTTCGGGTTCTCTCCAGGTGAGCGATGCCGATGGGGGAGAAGGGACTCTTGTTCCCCAAGCCAATCAGGCGGGAACCTATGGTCTGTTTACCATCGATGCGAGCGGTTTCTGGAACTATGCCCTGGCCAACGACGGCGGTTCTGTCCAACAGTTAACGTCCGGTCAGGTGGCAACCGATATTTTTGCGGTCCAAAGTGCCGATGGCACCACACAGAATGTGACCATAATCGTCAGGGGGAGCAATGATGGGGCGGTATTGGGTGGTGTGGTGGCGGGCAAAGTCGGCGAGGATGGGGTTTTGGCCACCGGTGGCGCACTCACCCTTGTTGATCCCGATGTGAACGAATCGGTTTTCGTCCCCCAGACCCATACTCTGGGGACCTATGGTCGCTTCAGCATCGATGCGGCGGGAATTTGGAGCTATGACTTGGATAACGCCGGTTCCAATGTTCAATCCATGGGGATGGGGGTTACGGCAACGGATGAATTCAAGGTTGTCAGTGCCGGTGGGGATCGTCTCAAAATTTCGGTATCCATCGGTGGTCGCAACGATGCTGCGGTGATCGGAGGCGTTGCGGCGGGAATGGTCAGTGAGGATGGTGCCATCATTTCCCAAGGGAAATTGCACGTTGCCGATCCCGATACGGGAGAATCATTGTTCATAGGTCAGCCCGATACCTTGGGAATCTATGGTCATTTCACGCTGGATCCCAATGGATCATGGACCTACCTCCTGGCCAATCAAGATGCCAACGTCCAATCGTTGAACTTGGATCAACGGGTTGAAGATCGTTTCATTGTGACCAGTCTTGATGGTGGTACCGCTTCTATGGTGACCATCACGGTCAACGGGTTGGATGAACCCGTTGTGGCAACCAATACGCCACCAACACCGGTGGTCCAGACCACGCAAAACGTGGCGACGACCACGCCGCAAATCCAAATCCAAACCCAGGCCCAGGCGATTTTGGCGGCCCAGGCCGGGGCAGCGGCTGCGTCGGGAGCGACGGCGACTTCTGGAAATGGTACCGGATTCCAAAGCCAAGTAGGGACAACCGCTGGCAATACCCAGGGGGGCGGGACACCCTATGGACAGGTTCTTTCAACATCCCAAGGACCGACTTCTACCGCAAATTATGGTGGTGGCAATGGCCAGCAAGGGGGAGGTAACGGTAGCCAGTCGGGAGGGGAGATCTCCATGCGGGCTAATTCCGGGACACAAGGGGGGGGATTGAGCAACGGTGTGGGACAGTCGGGAGCAACGACTGCTGCGCCACCGGCTCCGGTTGCTCTGACGGCTGGAAGCCAGATGTTCTATCAAACACCTGCTGCTCAGTTTACCAACCTGCCGACACCCTCGGCCCCTGCTGCGACCATGACGGGAGGATTCTCGGAACTTTCGGGGGGGATGCAGGTTGTCATGCAGGGGGGGGAGGTTTCCGGGACAGGGGCAGCGAATGAACCGGGGAATACCTTTGGAGCGATGACAGGCACCGGCAATACGGAGATGCCGGCGTTGGGACCACAGACGACGGGCGGTGATCAACCCGCCGAGGGACAACCTCCCGCAGAAGGGCAAGCTCCCACCGAGGGACAACCCCCCGCAGAAGGGCAAGCTCCCACCGAGGGACAACCTCCCGCAGAAGGGCAAGCTCCCACCGAGGGACAACCTCCCGCAGAAGGGCAACCCCCTGCCGAGGGACAACCCCAGGCTCAGACAGTCCCTCAACCTGGGGATGGTCGTATGGCCAACAAGGTAGACCCCTCCGATACCTCATCGGACAACGATCCTGAAGAGATGGCCTTCGATGCGATGACGGGTCTTTTGGTCGGTTCGGTCATGGCCTCGGGACAGGGAGGAGGGCGTATCGTTTGGGAGAAACTTGCAACACCGTCTGTCACGCAGCATCGGCGTGTGGTCACTCTCGGCTCACGGACAGCGCGAGCCATGTAGAAGGGGTTGATGCAACCCTCATTTTTATCAAACAATGGTGTTCCTAAGGAGAAAAAGAACAATGGCATCCCCACCAGAAGAAGCGAGCGTCACCAACACCATTCCCGCGACTCAGATTATCTGGGACGATAGCCACATGCAGACGACCTATGCCAATGTTTGCAATGTCATGGGGACGCGGGAGGAAATCATGGTGCTGTTTGGTGCCAATCAGGCTTGGCAGGCAGACCAAAAAGAGGTCAAAGTCATGTTGTCCAATCGCATCGTCTTGAACCCCTATGCGGCCAAACGTCTCATGACCCTGCTGGAGATGGGGTTGCGTGAATATGAGACCCGTTATGGTGAATTGAAGATCTGAGTGATCAAGGGACGTTGCGATGGCGACGACTGAGTTGTCTGCCAACGTTTCGGATCCATGGCTTGTCCTGGGCCGCGATGAGGGTGTCCAGTTTCATCAAACCTGGCTGGCCTGTCTGGTTCAGGGAATGGGTGGAGAGGTGCGGGAGGGGGCGTTGCTTTTGGCGGACCCCGCATCGGGCCGTTTTCATCCGGTGGCCATGTGGCCGGGGGAGGCGGTCAGCGCGGATTTGGCACAACTGTCCGAACAGGCCCTGGAAAAGCGGACCTCCCTGACGGCGTATCGCGGTCGTGGGATGGTGGCGCACTTGGTGATGGTCGATGGTGATTTGCACGGTTTGGTAGCCCTCGCTTTTGTCGGTGCCGTACCGCGCAATGCCATGTCGTGGTTGCGCTGGGGGCAGGGTTGGTTGGAGCGGAGTGGGTGGCAGGGGGAAAAGGAAAACGAGGCGGAACTCCGGGAGCGTTTGCTCCTCGCCTTGGATCTGACCATGGTTGCCCTTGAGGCTCCCCGCGCCGAGGCAGCGGTCCATGCAGCGGTGACCGAGGCGGCCTCCCGGTTGCAGTGTGATCGGGTTTCGGTGGGGTTCGTCAAAGGGTCTCAGGTTCATTTTTCCGCGTTGTCGCACGCGGTGGATGTCGTCCGGCGTATTGATCTTATTCACGCCATCGAAGCGGCGATGAACGAGGCACTGGAGCAATCCATCCCGATCCATGTCGGTCTGTATGATGCGCCGCCGACTGAGGCCGGTGGTCGCCAGGGGGGCGGGCAACCAGACTGGATTACCATACGCGACCATCAGCGTTTGGTGCGGGATTTTGGTGCCGAAACGGTTTTGTCGGTCCCTTTTGCGGCGGGCGAACAGGAAACGCGCCGACTTGGGGTGTTTGTTTTTGAATGGCCCGAATCGGATGTGGCGGAGATCCGTTTGCGTCAAGCAGAGGCTTTGACCCCAATTCTGGGTCGGGTTTTGTTGCATCGGCGTTGGATCGAACGCCGGTGGTATCAGAAGCTTTTGGATGGGGTTACCGAAGGATCTCCAGGGGCTGTCGGCTCGTTGGGTGTCCGTCGCAGGTTGCTGGCCCTGTTGGCCTTGGCGTTGGTGTTTTTTTTATCCGTCACCGAGGGGGATTATCGGCTCTCGGCGAGTGCTGTGTTGGAAGGGGGGGTACGCCGGGCCATCGTGGCCCCCTTCGATGGCTACGTCACCGAGGCCAGGGTTCGTGCCGGTCATGTGGTCAAGGAGGGGACCGAACTGGTCCGCCTGGATGATCGGGATATCCGCCTGGAGGTGTCACGGTGGGCAAGCCAGCAGGCGCAATTTCAAAAACAAACAGACGATGCCCAGGCCCAACATGATCTGAGCAAGATTCAAATCGCCCTGGCCCAGGCCAGACAGGCGGCGGCGCAACGGGAATTGTCCGAAAGCATGTTGTCGCGTTCCCGGATTGTTGCGCCGTTCGATGGGGTGATCGTCAGTGGCGACCTTTCGCAACATCTGGGCGGTACGGTGAGCAAAGGGCAAACCCTGTTTGAAATCGCTCCGTTGGACGCCTATCGTGTCGTTTTGCAGGTCGAAGAATATGATATCGGTCGCATCGCTATCGGGCAACGCGGTGAATTGATGGTGGCGGCTTTACCGGGAGAAACCTTTCCATTCATCGTCACCCTGGTCACCCCGGTTGCCAGCGTCACCGATGGACGTAACCATTTTCGTGTGGAAGCCAACCTTGATTCCGTCAGCAAAACGTTGCGTCCTGGGATGGAAGGGGTCGGCAAGGTCGATGTCCATCGCAAACTGTTGGTGTGGATATGGACCCATCGGTTCTTCGAGTGGTTGCGTCTTCAGATTTGGTCGTGGGTTGGGATTTAACGTCAGGGCAATCGCATTTGAAATTGGTACGTCCAAATTCCTGAAAATGATCAATTATTAAAAGAAAAAAGGGGTCTGGGGGATTGCCCCCAGG
>JADGCQ010000004.1 GCA_015228925.1 Magnetococcales bacterium
ACCCTGGGGGCAATCCCCCAGACCCCTTTTTTCTTTTAATAATTTTAAGGGGGGGTCTGAACGGTTACGGGCAGGCGTAGCGGGATGTGATCCTTTGGTGAGAACAGCACAGAATTTCCAGGGGGCGGCAAGGTGGTTCACCCGACTGATAGAAGGTTTTGCCTCTCTGAAGTTTTCCCTGGCTATCCTTCTTTTGCTGCTTGGCGGCTTGCCTCTGTCTACCCAGGGTGTGATATCCAACACTGTTTTGTTGACGGTGGCAGGGTTGCTGTTTATCGTCAATCTTGCCGCAGCGTTGCAGAGTCATGCCACTTTTCGTTCTCAACCTGGGTTGCTGGTCTTTCACACCGCTTTGGTGGTGGTGTTGGCGGCGGCACTGACGAGTCGATTGACCTATTTCAAAGGTGCTGTGGAGTTGCTTCAGGGAGAGGTTTTTCCTGGGGTTGCCCAGATGGAAGAACGCGGGATATGGCATCCTGATGGTTTGCGAAACCTCCGTTTCAGTCACGATGGTTTTACAGTAGACTATGCCCCTGGTTTAAAGCGTGGCGTCACGCGCAACCAAGTTCAGTGGCAAGAGGGGGATGGGACGATCCACAGTGCGGTCATTGGCGATGGCGTCTCTTTGGATTTGGAAGGTTATCGATTTCGTACCACAGCCAACAAAGGGTTTGCCCCAGTCTTTTTGTGGATTCCCGTCGATGGTTCCCAACCAGTCCGTACATCCCTGCACTTGCCGAGTTATCCGGCCACTATGGAACAGGTGAGTCATTGGCGGATACCGCAAACCACGATTCGGACCAAAATCACTTTGTTGTTTGACGAAGTGGTGGTCGATCCAGAAAAATCTTCGCAACTTCACCTTCCCCGCCGCTATCGGTTGAAACTGGCAACGGAAGAGGGATCGGTTCATGTACTCAAAGATGGTTCTATCGTGCATTTTTCCGAGGGGATGCTCGTGTTTGAAGGGTTACGGTCCTGGATGGGGTATCGTATTATCTATGATCCAGCCATGAACTGGCTGTTGGCATCCAGCTTGGCCGCTATTTTTGGCTTGGCGTGGCATTATCACAGCCAATTCTCACGGTATCACTGGGCTGATGGCGTATTCGATGGGCCTTGATTTTTGTTGTGTGCCATGGATTGCGCAGCGAGGCCAGAAAATTTTTGGAGTGGCGGCATGGCCGTAGAAGAACAAAATCTTATGTGGTTGGCCATGTTGGGATACCTGATGGCGGGAGGGGCGTCGGTTATTGGCGTTATTTTCAACCGCGAATGGGGTCGGCTCACGCTGGCACTTTTAAGTGGGGGGTTGTTGTTGCATGGCTTGTCCCTTGGATTGCGTTGGCACCGGTTGGGCCATGGTCCATTTGTGTCGATGTTTGAGATATTGTCCAGCAATTTGTGGAGTCTTACCTTGGCGGTAACGTTGTTTTACTGGTTTTATCCCACATTGCGTGCCACGACGGTGGTGACACTGCCGACATTGTTGATTCTTATGGGTTGGTTGATTGTGAGTGGTTCTGGTGATACCGCCATCCCCCCGACCTACGATACCATCTGGCTTTATATTCACATCGGCTTTGGAAAGATCGCCCTAGGAGCGATTCTGGTTGCGGTGGGGATTGCTGGAATCATACTATTGCGCACCCTGGGGTTCATGGAGCGATTATTTGCGCGGTTGCCGGACAGTCAGCGTTTGGACGAGTTGTCGTATCGATTGGCAGCCTTGGGGTTTATTTTTCACTCCCTTATGCTTGTCGCCGGTGCTATCTGGTCGTTGGATGCCTGGGGACGCTATTGGAGTTGGGATCCCTTGGAGACATGGACGTTACATACCTGGTTGTTATTAGCCCTTTTTCTGCATTTGCGACCGTTGTTCCGTCCCCCCCCCGTGGTGGGTGCGCTGTTTATCTGGGCAATTTTCATTTTTGCTTTCCTGGTTTTCTTCGGAATTCCATTTGTCTCCCAGGCACCCCATCAAGGCGTTGTTTAAATGGATTTTCCGTCTAAGTCTGCTTCTGAAATTCCAGCCAATTCTTCACTGGGCTGGGTTTGGTTGGGTTTGTCTTCATTGCTACTTTCTTCATGCCTTGGTTTGTTTCTTATTTTATCCCGTACCCCATGGTTTTCCCCTTGGTTGGCTACGACGACCACAGGATTTTCGCGTGCGTTGGTCTATCACGTCAATTTTGCGGTATTGATCTGGTTTCTCTCGATGACCGGAGCCTTGATCACCCGCGTTTATCACTCCAGTGGATATTTATTCAACCGAACCGCTTTGGTATTGACGTGGGGTGGTACGGTGATCTTGCTTTTTGCCGGGATCCATGGCGAGGGTCAGGCGGTTCTCAGCAACTATATTCCCGTATTGAATAATCAATCGTTCCTTTTGGGGCTATCCCTTCTGGGGTTGGCCGCGTTTATTCTTTCTTGCCATGGATTATCCACCCTTTTGACCCCGTGGAACATGCTGCGACGTAACCCGATTCAAACGGGGGTCATGGCGGGGTCTTTGGCGTGGTTTGTGGCATTGATTGCATTTTTTGTGGTGGCTTGGCACTTGGCCGGAGATGATCAAACTCCCCCCGATTTTAATACTCTTTTTTGGGCCGGAGGACACACGTTGCAATTGGCCCATGTTCTCTTGTTACTCGGCGTATGGCTTTTCCTGACCCAATCGTTTCACCCTTCTCCCTATTCTCCATGGCTTTCCATGGGATTACTTCTGTCCTCTATTCCCGCCATTCTGAGTATTATTGGCCTGTTTTTTATCGATATTCCCAGCGGAGAATATCATCAATTATTTACAAACTGGATGCAGTATGCCAGTTGGTGGGCAGTACCTGGAACCATCGTGACCGTCTGGCCTGGATGGAAAATGGTTAGGTCATCCTTCCGTGAGAACAACCCTGTTTTAGTCTCAGTGTTTCTTTCTATTTTTCTGCTGATTCAAGGGATTGTCTTTGGCACCATGATTGAGGGGGATACTGTCCTTGTGACGGCGCATTATCACGCAGCGGTTGGGGCTGTTACTTTGGGATATATGGGGTTGGTCCGTCACCTGCTGGCCGAGTCTCGGATGGTGATTGTCAACCGTCTTTGGATATGTTGGCAGCCGTGGATGTTTGGTGTCGGTGTTTTTCTACTGACATCTGGATTGGAACTTTCGGGAATACACGGGGTTGAGCGTAAAATTCCCGGTTTTACTGCGACGTCTATGGCGGGCATTCTTGGGATGGGTTTTGCGGGAGTGGGAGGTAGTTTGGCGATGGCGGGGGTGGTGATTTTTTCAGTTTTTCCACTGAAGGCATTGGGGCGTAGATGGGTTGTTGAGCGTTCGATCCCCGATTTTTTGTTCCGCCATCGCCTTTCTCTGCTGATTATGACGGTGATTATCATTGGGATTGTTGCGCAATTGTTGGAAATGGTGCCGTCAACCAATCCCCAGGTCCAAATTGCACCAGAAAATACCACCCAGACACTTGCCAAAGAGACGTTACCGCAACGTTTTCTTGAAGGGGCCTTGTTGCTGCAATCGAAACGCTTTACGGATGCGGCGGCTGTGTTTCATGTTATTTTACGGGAACGTCCCCGTATGCCTGAGGCTCATGTCAACATGGGCTATGCCCTCTTGGGGTTAGGAAAGGTACGCGCCGCTCTGGATTTCTTTCAGGGGGCTTTGGCCTTGAATCCCTATCAGACCAACGCTTATTTTGGGTTGGCGGTTGCGTTGGAATCGGAAGGCGATTTGGAAACGGCACTTGGAGCCATGCGAAGTTTTGTCCATATGAGTCCAGATACGGATCCTTGGTTACCGCGTGCGCGGTCTGCCATCTGGGAGTGGGAAACCGCGTTACAAGAAAAACGCAGTCAGTTATCTGAGGATCAAAAAAGTAAGGAAGATCCGACGAAATGAAACCATCCAATCTGGTGTTCTTTAAAAAAATTTTACTGGATTGAAGTCTGTGTTATAGTCATTGTCGTGGATAGGGAGAGTGATACACCATTTTGCGTCATTCTTGAGAGTGGACATGGCATCGGTCCCCTTCCTGGCTGCGCCACCTGAAATTCGGCCTGTTCTTATACTTAAAGAGGAGTTCTGGCAATGTTGCGGCGTCATTCCATTTTTCTGATCGTTGTATGGGTTCTGGTCGGTGTTTTACCAGGGTCAATATCCTGGGGTGGGGTTGAGGCGCATATGGCCTTTCCCGTCACCATGCTGGATTACAGTAAAGATCCGATTAATCAAAAAATTAAAACGCTTATCAATGAAAACAGGAATGAAGAGTTGCGGGAGTTTCTCGCTTCCAGCGTCAATGTGAACACCGCAGACAATAAACGGGTCAGCCCGATCCATTATGCAGCCTATAAGGGACACGTTTTGGCCATGAGGTTGTTGATTCAACGGGGTGCGAACGTTTGGGCAACCGTTTTTGGTGGCTGGACAGCACTGCACTATGCCGCATTCGGTGGGCATCCAGAGGTGGCCGACATGTTGATATCCATGGGTGTCCCGGTTGATGTTCGGGATGTTGGTGGGGAGTCGCCGTTGTTTTACGCTATTGAAGGGGGTCATCTGCCCATGGCGCGGTGGTTGATCGAACGCGGTGCGAATGTTCGGCACCCCAATAACAAGAATGAAACTCCTTTAAAAATTGGCCTTGAGTCCAGTGACAAGGAAATCGCAAATTTTTTCAAAACATTAGATGGTAAGACATCCCCAAAACAATGAGGAAGCGCGTTGAACACGGCGCGGAAGAATAAACTTAACAAATAAAAATTTTTAAACATTTGTTTTTCTGTCAGCAGGATCGCTCGGCGTGACGAGAACGAATGAAATAGGAGGCTAACATGCAAACAGGGTTATTGTTATTGGGTCGTCGATTGCGGTTTCCGTTGATGGGTGTTCTCTTGGTTTGGGGTGGGAGTATCTCTTCGGCGGAAGAGTCTTCTTGGAAAGTCAATGGCATGTTGCAAACGCATCCGCTAGAGAGTTGGCACACTCTTGGGAGTGCGGGTACCCAGGTTTATTTTGCCCCTGCGGATGTGGCCTCTGCTGAGGAGGAGCAACCAACGACAACTGGCGAAGCCGGGTGGTTGTCAGGAGGTGAAATGCAGTGGCATCCGCTCCAGAGTTGGCATGCGTTGGGGAGAACGGGGACGCAGATTTATTTGGGTGAAGTTGATCCAGAACCGGAGAAATGGGAAGGTGTGGCGGAATCCACCTGGAAGGTGGATGGCATGTGGCAGTGGCATCCCCAAGAGAGTTGGTATGCTCTGGGTAGTTCGGGAACGCAGTTTTACTTTGCAACTGCCGATATTGCGCCTCCGCCCGAGGTCGTCCCGGAAAGTCCTCCGCCATCCCCCGGAAGTGTGGTCATGGCGGACTCGGATGGCGATGGTGTCCCTGATGAGAGAGATCGGTGTTCTGGGACTTCGCCGGGGACTGTCGTTGATGCCTCGGGGTGCAGTCCCGACCCAGACGGCGATGGTGTTCGTCGGGAGGATGATCGGTGTCCCAATACCCCCGCTGGTGTTGCTGTCAACAAACAGGGATGTTGGGTTTTGGGAACCGTGTTGTTCCGTTATGACGATGCGCATATTCAGAAAAAATTCAAGCTGGAACTGAAGAAGGTGTTTGATGCGTTGGAAAAATATCCCGACATTCGCGTGGAAGTCCAGGGGCATACGGACAGTGTTGGTACCCCGGAATACAACGACAGACTGTCATTGCGTCGTTCCACTTCGGTTAAAGAATCGCTCCAACGGTTGGGTATCTCTTCGGAACGCTTGTCTCCAGCGGGGTATGGTGAAAATCAGCCTCTCAATAACAACACCACAGAGGCAGAGCGAGCCGTCAACCGTCGCGTGGATATTGTAACTGTCGAGTGACAACGGATGGCGGGGGTGGGGGGAAATTGGCACGGTGCAGCAACCGTTCTCATTTCCCTTCACTGACATCCCTATTCGTGTGCTTTGGCACTATGGATACTCAGCCCCCCCCCCGCCCTTGTCCCTATTGCCACATCTCCGTCTGAGGCAAAACATTCTGGAATACTACCCCAACGTTATCATGGCCCTGGGGGAATGTGTGGACGGCTCCATGGTCCGTGACAATGGCTGCGGGGTGCGGGTTTCATCCACTTTGAAGAAGGCAACGGCGGACTCCATGATATCCGCTTGGGCCGAAAGTTCTTCGGAAGTCGCCGCCATCTCCTCCGAGGCTCCGGCGTTTTTTTGAATGACCTGATCCATTTGCTGAATGGCCTGATTGATTTGATTGGCACCCTGATTCTGTTCCCTGCTGGCGACTGCAATCTCCTGCACCAACGCGGCAGTCCTTTGAATGTCTGGTATCAACTGGATCAGCTTCGTTCCCGCCTTCTCCGCAATTGCTACGCTGGAAGAAGAAAGTCCACTGATTTCCCCCGCCGCAGTCTGGCTCCGTTCCGCAAGCTTGCGGACTTCCGCAGCGACCACAGCAAAACCCTTGCCGTGTTCACCCGCTCGCGCCGCCTCGATGGCGGCATTCAAGGCCAACAGATTGGTTTGCCGGGCGATCTCTTCAATAATGCTAATCTTGCTGGCAATTTCTTTCATGGCCGCCACCGCTTCCGTCACCGCCCCGCCAGCCTCCTCGGCTTCTTTGGCCGCCTTCTGGGCAATGTGTTCGGTCGAAGTAGCATTATCCGTATTCTGTTGAATATTCGACACCATCTCTTCCATAGCCGAAGAGGTTTCCTCAATCGATGCGGCTTGTTCGATCGCCCCTTGGGATAAGCTCTGCGAAGCCCCAGAAAGCTCATTGCTACCAGAGGCAACCTGCTTCGAGGCACCTTTGATCTCGATAAATGAGGATTGTAACTTATCCAATGCAGCATTCATGGCCTGGGACATGTGTCCGATTTCATCAGTGCTGGTGAGCGAACTCCGCGTCACCAAATCACCGCCGCCAAAACTGCTGATCAACGTTTGAAGTTTATTCACGGGGGTCAAGATGCTGTTCGAGACCAACATGCCAACCAAAAAACTGAGAATCACGACGGCAAAACCGGAACCCCATAACGCACTCCTGACATAACCCGTCGATGCGACAATACCATCCACTTTTTTATTCACCTCCTCCACATGCATGGTAACGAGCCAATCAATCTTCTTTTGCAACACGCTGGAAGCGGCGTCAAACTCTTCCATGATTACATTTCCCGCATCAATCCCCTGGGTAATGTATGCCTCAACCATCTGCCTTCCCACACTATTCAGGTCTTCAAACGACTTTTTAAGATGCCCCAACTGCTCCAATTCCGAAGTGGCGTTCTCCTTGCGGAACATCGCCTCGAACTTGGCATAATCCTCCATAAACCTTTTCGTAGCCTCCTCGGCATCCTCATAACCATCCCGATTATGGGTGGCGGAAACGTCGGTCAACCACTGCTGAACCCCGATGACATCGGCCTGCATGTCCTTGGCCATCAAGGCGAATGGCAGGGTTTCGGTTCCAACAAATCGGGCATCGCGCTCCGTTTCGACCACCGATTGCATGATGATGGCATAAGCCGCCAGAATAATCACGATGATGCCACCGAACCCCAAACCTAACTTGGTACGAATTTTCATATTATTCATCGTCATGTCCCTCTCCCAATCCACTTTAGCCTGGGTGGTGTCCTTCACCAACCGGCACCCCTGTTAAAAATCCCAAGAATCGGCCAAATGAGACTTGCCATGGCCGCATTCCAGCCCACAAGCCGATTCTCCCCGTAATCTGAATTGTCTTTGAAAAGGCGAGGGTCAAGGGTTCATGAGGAAACATCACCCCGGAACAATCGATCCAGAACCATAAAGAGGCGTTGGCGGTCAACATGGAAGAACTCCAATACCTCACGGGCTTTGGTTAACACCGCCTCCGCTTGTCCCGCCAAATCTTCACCCGCCGCGTTGTCCCCCGCTTCCACTTCCGCTCTCAGGCGTGCCGCCTCACGGGCAACCTGCACCAGTTCGCGTGATCTTTCTCTGACTACGGTAAATACCTCACCAAGCTCGATAAAATCGGGATGACCCGCAAAAATTCGCTGCCCATCACCATCCAACCAGCGTTGGAAGGAATCAATTTTTCCAGAAAGAACCGAATCCAGATTGGATTCTGCCGAAGCGGCTCCCTCCAATACGATGGCTTTCTCCAACAGATTGATCCATCCAAGGAAAAGCTCCTTAAGTTCCCTGGCATCAAACATCCCTTCTGTCGGTATGGTAAACGCGGCGCGAACCTTGTTTAAAGCGGTAGCCGAATACAGGGTGATGTCGGTTACGTGTCCAAAAGCGGTGGCTGCCCCAACCGTCTCCCGAGCCAATCGGACCATGACCTTGGCCAGATCCAACACACTCCGGGCCGAAGATTCGCTCTCTTGCGCTGCGGCCAGGGTCAAGTCCGCCCCTTGCCTGGCATCTTTTGCGGCACTGGTGACCTTTCCTACCGCATCGGAACTTTCACGCGCCGCATCGAGAATCTGGATCGATTCGGTTTGCGCATCTGCCGCAGAGCGCGCGATTTCGGAAGCGGCAAAGGAGAGTTCCTCGGTGTTGCGTACCACCATATCGGTAGACCGAGAAACGTCACCAACCGCGCGAGATATGGACTGAATCGAACGATTTTGCTCGTCCACTGCCATGGAAATTTCTTCGTTGGTTTGGTGAATAACCTTGACGATGCGGTAAACTTGTTCGGAGGCCGCTGCAACCTCTTTTGTCTGATCGCGGATGTCGGAGATTCTCCGGGAAACTGTGTCGGTAGCGAGTGAAGTCTGTCGCGCCAATTCTTTGACCTCGTTGGCTACCACAGCAAAACCTTTGCCCGCATCACCAGCCCCAGCCGCCTCAATGGAAGCATTCAAGGCCAACATGTTGGTTTGTTCAGCAATATTGTTGATCAGTTCGACCACCTGCCCAATTTCTTGAGCCGACAGTTCCAGGTGCTCCATAACCTCCTTGCTGGCACTGGTATGGGTAAAGGCGATGTTGGCCATTTTGGTGGCTTCGCGACAAAGATGCTGAATGGCTTCCAGAGAGTCCACCATCTCCTCGGTAGCACCAGTCACGGCAAGAATCGCTTCGCGGACACCCTTCAAGCTTTGATCCACACCGGCAATATTGGCGGTCATCTCTTCGGAAGCAGCCGCCACCGTGGAAGCACCTTCCTGCCCACATTCAGCCCCTTTGACAATATTCTCCATATTGTCGAAGAGTCGATTCGACGCCGTTTCTACCTCGGCCATCCCCTGTTGAACGCCGATCATCAATCCCATGATATGGCCCACATGGTCCGCCAAAAGACGGTTGGCTTGACCGACATCTCCCGCTTTTTCAGTGATTTCTCCGGCCCCCTGTTGAACTTCACTGCGTATGCTGTTGAGACTATTGGCGCAAGCCTCCACCGTTTCTGACTGCAAAGCCAGATCACGGGCGATTCCCGTCAGGCTGGCTGCCATTGCGTTGATGGAATGTCCCAGTGCCTTCAACTCACCTGCTGGCAACAACGATTCATTGACCTTGAAAGTCAAATCTCCAGATGCCAGACGGCGCACGTCCGCAGCCAAATTGACGATGGGGCGCGAAAGACGACCTGCAACCATGTAAATAAAGATAATAGCAATTCCCAACGATACCAAAGCGATCAACGCGGACATTCCACGCATTTGCGCTAAAGACTCTTCGCTGCCAGCCATCAGTGCGTCCTGGGATTTAACCTCAGCGATACTCCAACCGAAAAGCGACAGGGGACGGAAGACGATCGTGTAACGCATACCATTGTCTTCAAACTCCCCCACGCCAGTCTCTCCCGCTTGCATCAATCCGATGATCTTGGCAAAATCGGGGCTTTCGGACACGCTCTTGGTCGGTGGAAAATAATCTTCCGGTTTTTGCTCTGATTCCGGGTCTTGGCCCGCTTTCAGGTTGGTTGCGATGTTTTGATTGCCGCTGTCGGCAATCAAAAAACCTTTTGGATCGAGAATGAAGGTCCGCTTGAATACAAGCTTTTCTGCTTCGGCATTGGCCAGCTTTCCATGTTCCGAATGGGGAAAGGCATCGATACTTTCCTGGAAATAGGTGATGGGTATTTCATAATGGTAAAACGCCGGTTTGGAGCCATCCTCCAAAATGATGGGTGCCGTGTAGGCAAAAACCCATTGACTGGCATCTGGCGACATGTACGGGTAGGCGATGTGAACTTCACCCTTGGCCAAAGCAAAGCTTGGGTCGAAAAAAGGGGCTTCATTTTCCGCACTGGAAAAATCATCATCTGGAGCAACGACACCCAAGGTCAATCGTGTATGTTCCTGGCCGGTTTTATCGATCACGCAGGTTTCGACAATGGGAAAACGGTGCTGCATTTTTTGGATCCAAAGGTCCAGATCATCCTTTAATTTTCGCTGCTCCTCAGAAAACTGGAGAACCATTTTTCCTTCTTTTTCGGCATACTGGTTCCCCTTGCGGGTATCGGCCAGCGAAAAATAACGGATAAAATTCGGGTACTCCAAGGAGAGGAGGATCATATCCTTGGTGCGATTGTGCAGACCCATAGCCCTGTGGCTTGCCTCTGCCAAGCTATTCTTCATCCCCTCAATGGCCGATTGTTCTACCGCCTTTCTGGTCAAAAGGTACGATAACACGCTGGATACGACCAGAATAACAACAAGGATCAATGAAAAGGTAAAAACCAATCGATATTTTATATTCAAAGGTTCATCTCCAGATTTTCACTTGATTTGGTCCCATCGGACCACTTGGTTTCTTCCTAATTTTTTTGCAGCGTATAATGCGTTGTCTGCCAGTTTGAGCAATGCCTTCTCATCGTTGGTATTGGCAAGGGGATTGGATGAAACGCCGATACTGATCGTCACCCGCATATTCTGGATTTGGGTTGCTTCAATTTTTTGGCGTAACTTCTCGGCAACGGCACAGGCTTGATCTGCCCCTGTATTGGTCAATAGAACACAAAATTCTTCACCGCCGAAGCGGCAGGCAAAGTCGGTCTGACGAAACATAGTCCGTAATGTTTCCCCAATGGTGCGCAGTACCAAATCCCCCATATCATGGCCATGCGTGTCATTAAATTTTTTAAAATGGTCAACATCAAAAAACAAGACTGATAAATTCAGACCGTAACGCAAAGCACGGCTAAACTCAACCGGCATGGACTCTTCCAGCCAACGACGGTTGAGCAATCCGGTCAATTTGTCGGTAAATGAGAGTGAACGTAATTCTTCTTCCAGTTTTTTTTCCCGGGTGATATCACGCATCAAGGCTGCGGAGCCAATCTTTTCTCCCTCTGCGTTTAAAAATTTGGAGGCGTAGAAATTAAGCACCAATTGATTGAATACAACAATATCAGCCATGCCACCAAACTTATCCCCAGCAATCACCGCCCGGATATACTCTGGATCATCCAGCAGCGCGTAAAAACCACCCTGAGCGATCTGTTCCGTTGTTTTTCCCAGAAGGCGTTCTGCGGCGGGATTGACCAGAACGACGGTATCTTTGCCATCGGCGACAACAACCCCTTCTTGCGTACTGTGGATGATCGTGGTCAACTTATTGCGTTCCTGAATGAGAAAGTCTCGACTTTTTTCGATTTCCCGGCGCATATGATTAAAATGGCCCACGATTTGGCCCAGTTCATCTTGTGTATTGGCAGTGACATCAACACATTCCCGACCATTCTGGAGTGCTTCCATGGCAATAGATAATCGGCTGAGGGGGCGGGTGATCCAACTGGAGACTATCCATACAATGGTAAAACCCAGAATCAAGACGCCCAAGGCCACCGCAATAATCACGTTGCGAATATTGGTCAGGGAGATGTTGCCTTTCAGCAGGGCATTGTAGGACTTGATACGGACAAGACTCCATCCAAGAGTGGGTAAGGGCTTGTAAGTGATAAAATAACGCTTCCCATCCACAGTGAAAGATCCGTGATTTTCTTCCCCATTCCTGGCTTTTTGTATCAAGGAAAGAAAATCAGGATGATCGGACAGCGTGTCTATTTTGGGCAGATAATCCTGTAACAGTGCCGGTTCATCCTCCCCTTTTCCAGGTTTCAGGGAAAAGTTCGTCTCCCGAAAGTTATCGATCACAATCAGACCTTGGGCAGTCAGAATGACAAATCGGTCGGAGAGTGGGTCTTGCTCCTGTAGGGCTTTGCTGGTTTCTCCCACTTCCGGTGAATTTTGCATCATAAATTGTTTAAAAAAAGCCAGTGGAATTTCAAAATGGTAAAAAGCGGGTTTACTGCCATCATCCAGGACCACCGGTGAGGTGTAAGCAAAAACCCATTCCTTGGCGTCTGCCGACATATAGGGTTCTGCCAAGTAAACTTCTCCGGGCGGTAGCTGAAACGTAGGTTTGAAAAACGAAGCCCCTCCCTCGTCGGGAGACATGTCGGCCAGGGGGGCTTTATGTCTGTGCGTGGTCCGTGTGTGTTCCTGACCCGTGGCATCGATCAAGCAGGTTTCCACGATGGGGAACCGTTTTTGAAGAGCGTAGGTCCAATCGTCCAAACGTCCCTGAAGAACCTGCTGTTCCGGTGTTAAAATCAAATGGTGATTGCTATCATAACGATTTCCTGCCTTGGTCTCAGGAAGGGAAAAATACTCTTTGAATGCGGGATTTTCCAGAGCAATGCCCATGGTGCTTCGGGCACGATCGTGAAACATTTCACATTGACTGTAAACATGTTCTAAATCATCGTGCATGATGCTCAAGGCACTGGCGATGACGGCTTCCTCCGTCTTCTCGAAGGAAAACCAACCGATGATGCCTGTGGACAAGCCCAAAAGAATGACAAACAATGCGGCGAATCGGTGTTTTATTTTGAAAAACTGTATTTTCACTCTTTTTTCAACCTTTCCTTTCTGCTGTGCGTTCCACAGAATCATTCAGGGGGATTCATTGTAACATGGGTCTCATTTGCGCGTCGGAAACATTGGGATAAACAGAATCTTTCATAAGTTCAACAATTTCATCTGCCCTGACCGGAGGACTGAATAAAAAGCCCTGCACCTTGTCGCAATCTGACCGCCGAAGGAACTCTAACTGTTCCGATGTTGATACCCCTTCGGCGACAACCGTGAGTTTGAGACCACGCGCAACGGCCAAAATGGCGGTGACGATCGCGGCACTTTGATCGTCATAGGCAATATCGTTGATGAAAGAACGGTCGATTTTAAGGGAATGCACCGGATAGTTGCGTAGGCAGCTCAGGGAAGAATAACCCGTACCAAAATCATCAATGGAAAGATGGATGCCCAGTTCACGCCACTGCCCAAGGATCTCGATGGCCCGTTTCTCATCTTCAAGAAACATGCTTTCGGTAATTTCCAATTCCAACCATCGTGGATCAAGACCGGATTTCCGCAAGTTTTTTTTCACAACATCAACAAGACTGGCACTTCTAAACTGACGTGGAGACACGTTGACCGCCATCTGGATCGGGGGGTAGCCTGCATCCTGCCAGCGTTTGTTTTGAGCGCAGGCCTCCATGAGGATCCATTCGCCCAGGGGGACGATCAAACCGTTTTCCTCTGCCAATGGGATGAACTGATCGGGCGTCACCAGACCATACCGGGGGCAGTTCCAACGCACCAACGCTTCGACCCCCGATAATGCCCCAGTCAGGACATCGTACTGGGGTTGGTAGAGCAAAAAGAATTCTTTACGTTCCAATGCATTTTTCATGGCCACTTCGGTGTTCCAACGTCGCATCGCCACTTCACCCATCTGTTGGGTGTAGAACTGGATGCTGCTACCGCCCATTTTTTTCGCCTGTTGCATGGCGGTTTCGGCGTGTTTGAGCAGGATTTCGGCATTATCGACATCCATGGGGTAAACCGTGATGCCGATACAGGCGGAAAAGTTGAGGGTGTGTTCACCGAGTTGCAGGGTATGGCCCAGTAGCGTTAAAATTTTCTCGGCAATGCGTCCAAAATGGGCCACATCATCCAACTGCGTGGCCAAAAGGACAAATTCATCGCCGCCGAAGCGGGCAATGGTATCGTTTTCTCTCATCCCTTCTTTTAATCGTTGTGCCAGGATTTTCAACACTTGATCCCCAAGGAGGCGCCCACCGTTGGTATTGATCTGTTTGAATCGATCCAATCCCACCCATAATACACCGATCAGTTGTTTGTGGCGTTTGGCTTGGACAATGGCTTGACTGAGGCGATCCTTCAAGAGCATCCGGTTGGGTAATTCAGTCAGAACGTCATAATTGGCAACAAACTCGATTTGTTGCTGACTTTCACGAATATCGGTAAGATCGGATAGAATTCCAACAAAATTTTGGATCGTGCCATTCTGGTCATGGATGGCCTTGATGACCGTCCATTGCGGATAGATATCCCCATTGTGGCGTCGGTTCCAAACATTTCCGGTCCATAGCCCCTGATTGATCAAGGTATGCCACATGGTGGCGTAGAAAGAGGCATCGTGCCGCCCACTTTTTAACAAACGCATGTTTTGACCGAGAATGGTTTCTTCCGAAAAACCGGTAATATCGACGAATGCTTGGTTGATCGAGCAAACTGTCCCCTGGGCATCGGTGACGACCACAGCTTCGCTGAGGTGAGAAAACACCTTCCGAATCATTTCCAATTCGACCTCTTTTGCCCTAAGAGTGACCAATTCCTCCTGCATTTGGCGGAATGATCGGATACGGTCTGTTTTGGTGATTCTATGGTGTGTAACAATTCTACGCAGTTCTTTGGATGAAAAACCAACGGTAAAAAGGCCGAGTCCCAAGGCAAATCCTGAGTAGGCGGTACGAAATGCCAGCCAAGATAGGGTTGCCATGGTCAGGAAAAGTATGGGGAGGATTTTGGTATCATCACCGTCCAGCATTATTTTGAGCAACGGTGAACCCGGAAATAGGGTGAACACGAGGGTGACAACGGCGGGAAGACCAATCAGAATCCACAGGCGTACAGGCACTTAGAGGTTCTCCTGAGAAGGGGTGGAGTCAAGATACTTCGACCGGTTGTATTGGTACCCTCCCCAAGGTTTACTACAATTTTAATGCCACTGCGTTCCCTTCAGTGCCGTATGGGCAAAAGGCTACGGTTTAGGGTTTTCCAGTCACGGCAGGGATCGGATGATGTCCCGATTTTATTCCCATAAATAGGAATAAGACAGGAAATTTTCCAATAAATGAGAAAAACAGGGGGGCCACGGCCCTTTTGTTTTGAGTCAGCTCCCAGCTTTAAGAAGAATACCTTGGTTTCACCACCACTTTTTTGGTGATCCGGGATGGACATCGGTGTGGCACCGTTCACAGATGAATGGTGAAAAGGCGACCCGTCCATGGCAAGCACCGCAAAATTGACCGCGCAGAACGGAATCCATGGTGATGGCGTTTCCCTTTGCCACAGGGAGGAAAGGTTTGGGATGGCAGTTGCTGCAATCAAGCCATCGGGTATGGGTGGCATGGGGAAAACGTATATGGGGCATGTTTTTGGTATTGGTCATGAGGATCTCTGTATCGAGTACCTTCATGGACGTTTTACCCTGGAGATCCGCCCGTGGAGAGATCAGGTTTTTGTCGAGGGTTTTTACCCAATTGACTTCTCCCAGGCGATCATGGGGAAAAGAGTTGAGTGCCTGGGCCGGTTTTTGCAGAGACTCTAGGGATCTGTTGCTGGGATCATGATATCCGTCCTTGTTACCGGGAAGATGATTGGGATCTTTGGCGATCCCTGGCCGCGCCAGTCCGGTGACTCCAATCATGATGGCCAGACTCAACCAAGCGATGCGTGACATTGTAGAGAAACTCCTTGTTTTGGGTGATGGGAACCAGTTGATGAATTCTGAAGACCCTGCAAACTCCCTACCGAATGAGACGGCGGCATCCGAATCGGCGGTTATCGCCAAAGAGGGGATCCCGCCACTCTTTCCCTTGGTGCGACATTTTTCGGTGACCAGCTTTATCGCCATGATCTTGGTGGGGGCGGCGTTGGGTTGGTATTTGAATAAGATGCAGGTCGAGATTTTACAGCATTTGGTGGAACGACAGAATGTCGCACTCACACGCGCATTTGCCAATTCACTTTGGCCTTTGATGCAGGGTTTAATACGGGAGAACGACCGTTTGGGTTCCAAGGAAGTGTTGGTTCACTCGATACGCGCCAGCCTCGACTATACGGTGCTGCATCTGGTACACGATCTGGATGTCGTCAAAGTCAAATTGTACGACAAACAGGGGACGATCATCTACTCCACCAGTGCGCCCGAAATTGGTAATAACCAAAAAGATAATCCAAGATTTGTTTCGGCCATGGCGGGTGAAGTACAAAGCCAGCTCACTCTGACAGGGCAGTATTCCACATGGGAAGATGTTTTGGAAGAGAACGACCTCGTCTCCAGTCTTATTCCCCTTTATCTTGGCAACCAAGTTGAAGGGGTCTTTGAGCTTTATTATGATGTATCCACCTCTTTTAAAGAATTGTCTCAGGTTCGCAACCTGGCTATCGTGTTTTCTGGGATTGCCTTCCTGCTGCTTTATTTTATTTTATTTTTCATCGTTCGTCGTGCCCAGCAATTGATTTCCCGTCAAAACTCGGCTCTTGTTTCCATGCTCGGACAAATTCGTCAGATCAATGCATCTTTGGAAATGAGGGTGGAGGAACGGACACGACGTTATGTCGAAATCAATCGGTACTTAGGCCGCGAGATTCAAGAGCGGCGACGCACCGAATCGGAGTTGCGCAAGTTGACCCGCGCCGTGGAGCAAAGCCCGGTGTCTGTGATCATTACCGATTTGGAGAACCGCATTGAATACGTCAATCCCAGGTTTTGCCAGGTGACCGGATATACTGCCGCTGAAGTCATTGGAAAAAATCCAAGAATTCTCAAGTCTGATTTTATGTCCCCGGAAGAATACCGTATCATGTGGGAAACATTGCGGGAGGGGAATGAATGGTGTGGCGAGTTTCACAACCTGCGCAAAAACGGGGAACCATTTTGGGAGTTTGCGTTTATCTCCACCATCCGTGATCCCGATGGCAATCCAACGCACTATCTGGCGGTCAAAGAAGATATCACCCAGCGCAAGCTGTCCGATGAAACAATCCGGCGTAATGAACTGCGGTTGCGCACCATCATGGAAAATGTGGTGGAAGGGATTATCACCGTGGATTGCGATGGCATGATCGAATCGGTCAACCCAGCGGCGGAAAGAATTTTCTGTATTGAAGCCAATGAACTGTTGGGGAAAAATATCAGCATGTTGGTTCCCGCAGAACACGCCAGCCGTCATGATGATTATATCAAGGACTACCTGACTTGGTTCAAGTCGTGCCGAAAGGGTTCGTATCTGGATGGCCCTACCCGTAGTGAGCTATTTTTTGAGCGGGTGATGGAGTCGCGGCGGATGAACGGTGAATCCTTCCCCTTGGAATTGACCGTCAGCCATGTGTGTCACAACGCGCGCGACCAGTTCATCGCTACCGTTAGAGACATCAGTGAACGCCGACGCGCCCAGGCAGAATTGGAGTCGGCACGGAGAAAATCGTTTCAACAGGAAAAAATGGCAGCGGTGGGGACATTGGCAGCGGGTATTGTCCACGAGATTGGTAACCCGATTGCGGCCATTTCCGGGTTGGTGGACGAACTACTGGATTGCATCCATACGGGGCAACCGGTGACGTTTGTCGAGCCTTTGGATTTGGTCCAGCAGCAAATTCAACGGTTGTTGACCATCACCCGGGAAGTGTCTGCCTTTTCTCAACCCCAGACCGATGATCGGCATCTCCTCGATATTAACGGATTGATCGAATCAACGCTGCGTCTGATGCGTTTCGACAAGCGGGTCGGCAACCTGGAAACCCGGATCCATCTGGATCGTTCTCTACCAGCCCTTGAGGGGTCCGAGGGTCAATTGCGTCAGGTATTCATCAACCTGATCATCAACGCCGCCGATGCCCTGGACGGCATGAAACGTGAGGATCCATGTATCACTGTGACTTCAAGCTTTCAAGATAGTTGGGTCGTTGTCGCTATCGAAGATAATGGGCCGGGGATGGACGAAGAGGTCAAAAAACACGCCTTCGATGCCTTTTTTACCACAAAACCGGTGGGGCGGGGGACTGGGTTGGGTCTTTCGCTTTGTTTTAACATTATTAGTGAACATGGTGGAGATATCATGATTGACAGTCGCCCGGGTGAAGGGGCCTGTTTTAAGGTTCGCCTGCCAATTTTGGTGACAACAATGCAGGGGGGAGGACATGGAGAGTTTGTTGCAAATCTTGGTTGTGGATGACGAACCGGCCATCCGGCAGGTACTGGTGGGGATGCTATCGCGTGCGGGCTACGCGGTGGAGCAGGCAGTCGATGGTGAGGATGCTTTGGAACGTATTGAAAAAGGGGCGTTTGATCTGGTATTAAGCGATATCAAAATGCCGCGAATGAGTGGCATTGAGTTGGTGCGGCGGGTCCGGGCGTTGGGGTTGGATACGCAATTTTTGATGATGACCGCCTTTGCTTCCATGGACACGGCCATCGAGGCGATGCGGGCCGGGGCTTATGATTACCTCATCAAGCCTTTGCGTAAGGAGGATGTGTTGCGCCGACTGGAACAGTTGGGTAACGTCATGCGTCTCCAGGATGAAAACCGCACTTTGCGGCAAATTGCCCGTGCCACCGGAACTGATTATTGTCCCTTGAGTTCCCCAGCAATGCAGCGCATCGAGCGGCAAATCCAAAAAGTTGCGACCACCGATCATACGGTTTTGATTGGCGGCGAGTCGGGAACGGGGAAAAGTGTTCATGCCCGTGCCATTCACGCCGCAAGCCATCGTTTGGCAGGGTTGTTTGTCCCGGTCAATTGCGGTTCCATTCCCGAACAATTATTGGAAAGTGAATTTTTTGGTCACGTCAAGGGGGCGTTCACCGGTGCGGATCGTATCAAGAAAGGTCTGTTTGTTCAGGCCGATCACGGCACCCTGTTTTTGGATGAAATTGGTGAATTGCCACTCCATCTCCAGGTGAAGCTGCTGCACGTCCTTGAGCAGCATCAGGTCCGTCCCGTTGGCAGCGAGGAGTTTCGCAAAGTCGATGTCAGAATCGTTGCCGCGACCAACAAGGATCTTCAGACCATGGTTCGGGAAGGGACTTTCCGCGAAGACCTGTATTTTCGCCTCAACGTGTTTAATATCCATATTCCCCCCTTGCGGGAACGTCCGCAGGATCTTGAAACGCTATTGGATCATTTTTTATCAAAAAATGCCGCCAAATTTGGCGATAATGTTGTATTCTCTCTAACTACCGAAGCGAGGGATGCCATCATGGCCTATCATTGGCCAGGCAATACCAGGGAGGTGGAAAATGCCCTGGAACGGGCCAGTGTTCTGACCGAAGATGGTATCATCGGCCTTGGGGATCTGCCCGAAGTGTTGGCGAGTTTTGCTCCGCAGGCTTTGGCCAATGGCAACAATCAACTTCATTCTTCACGTAACTTGCGGGAACGGATGCAGGATATTGAAGTCCAAATCATTCTCGAAGTCATCAATGAGTGCGATGGAGACCGTAAACAGGCGGCAAAAATTCTTGGAATTAGCCTGTCCAGCCTCTACCGTAAATTGGAACTGGCCAATGTACCGAAACTCTAAATGCTGGTTTATAAGTTTTGGGAAAACAAAATTTTCTGTTTGGTTCTTGTCAGCAGGGTTGGCACCCCTGGACTGACAGTGTTCGAAGGTGCGTCGCATGGGATGGAGGAAAAACAAGTGAAGAACGATCAACGGGTTGGATGGACTGGGAAAAAATGGGTAGGCTTGGGTTTGGCCTGGGGGAGTGTGACGCTGCTGGCGTTGCCGCTCATGGCTGCCGATCCTGAACCGGGCGTAGCGGTTACAGAGGCAACAAGGCAGGAGGTTCCTAAGGCCGATGCACCCAAGCCGGAAGTCCTGTATCGTGAAGGATTGGAGGCGATAAAAGTCAATGATCTGGTGGCCTCTGTAGGTTTGTTTCGTGGGGCGGCTGTTGCCGGACACGTCCCTTCCATGGTCAAACTTGCTGATGCCCTTGACCGTTCTGGGGAAAACCAGGAAGCGATGCAGTGGTACGAAAAAGCGGCTCGGTTGGATAGTCCCGAAGGGGCTTTGGGCTTGGGGCAGATGCTTATTTCTGGAGGTTATGGGAAAGAGCGGATCAAAGAGGGCGTTACGTGGATTCGCAAGGCTGCGGATCAGCGTTTTGGGGCGGCCATGGTTATTTTGTCCGGCGTGATTGCCTCGGATCGTTTTGTCGAGCAACCAGACCCCAAGGAAGGATTTAAGTTGCTCAATGATGCCGCAGAAATGGGCTACCTACCCGCCATGAAAGAGCTGATCAAAGTTTATAGCACTGGGGCTTTGGGACAAAAAGTCGATCCGGTTCAGGTGCGCATGTTGGAAGGTAAAATTCAAAAAGCACTGAAGGACGCCGGAGGTAAACCATGAAGATCATGTCCCGACTGTGTTCGCCCAGTCTCTTGGCAGGAGGCGGGTTGTTGTTTTCCCTGCTTGCGGTGGCCCCTCTTGAGGCGGCTGATCCGTTTGAAGGGGGAAAACTTTACGCAGAGTCCTGCGGTCGGTGTCACGGAGCCACCGGACGCGGGACGATGCCTGGTGCCCCCGATTTTTCACGTTCAGCAGATCCTACCAATGGTCTTATGCAGGGCAACGCGCTTCTGTTGGACCGCATTCGCAAGGGGGGTACGACATGTCCAACCTTCCGTTCGGTGTATACCGAGGAGCAAATTATGAACATCATCGCCCATATCAGAAGGCTACAACGGTGAACTATTTCTTGATTGTGGTGTTGTTTTCATGGCTAGTTGCGGGGTGTTCGCCCTCTTCCGACGATGGGAAAGGGGGGGAAGTGTCGGGAAAACCCGCTGCTGAAAAGCAATCGGTCACGTCGAAGGCTGGCAGTGCGGTGCCGACCGCTGGACTTGAATCGGTTGCCCCTGGAGAAGTTTCAGGGAAAACCCTGGTAGTTACCGATGTGGTCCTCGATTCTTTTGATGTTGGCCCCGATGTGTATGTGCGTGCCTTGATGGTAGACAAGGATGGCAACGCCTTGTGGGTAGGGACGTCTGCGGGGGTGATGGAAATTGGATTGGATGGACTTGGGATGCGTCATACCTTCACCCGGGCTGATGGTTTGGCCAATGAGTATGTTTTTGCCATCGGCCAGGATCGAGAAGGGTATCAATGGTTTGGAACCAATGCCGGTGGGGCGTCGCGCTACAAGGATGGCCAATGGAAAACCTATTTTCCCATGCATGGATTGGCTGATTATTGGGTCTACTCGTTTGCCCAGCACCCGGATGGCAGTTTTTGGATCGGGACATGGGCCGGGGTGAACCGGATGGATCTGGACAGTGGCCATATGGAAACCTTTGTGGGTGAATTGGTCAACGAGTGGGTGTACGCCATGGTGGTCGATGCAAAAAACCGCATCTGGTTTGGCACCGAGGGTGGGATAAGCCGTCTGGACGGTCAGGACTGGCAGGCGTGGACCCACAAGGATGGGTTGGGAGGGGAGAACAGTGACCACCTTGAGGCCAGCACCAACACCGGCCTGGGGACGCGGCGGCGTCATGACCTGGGAATCTTCAATGCCGGGGCACCAACCTATAATCCGAACTATGTTTTTTCTCTGGTGATGGAAAGTGCGGATGTGGTGTGGGCTGGAACCTGGGGGGGAGGGGTCAGCCGCTTTGATGGTAAAAAATGGACCAGTTATACGCAAAAAGATGGTTTGCCGGGCAATGTGGTCTACAGCTTGGCGATGGATCAAAAAGGGCGGATATGGGCTGGTACCGATAACGGCATTGGTGTGTTTGAAGGGGGAAA
Source organism: Magnetococcales bacterium (assembly GCA_015228925.1). Lineage (GTDB taxonomy): Bacteria > Pseudomonadota > Magnetococcia > Magnetococcales > UBA8363 > UBA8363. The sequence goes on from JADGCQ010000004.1 coordinate 21,888, forward strand.
GTGGCGGACGGTTCCCCATGATAAGGCCTTCATGAATCAACATTTCTATGCTATCACTGCTGCCCCTTCCGGGGAGATCTGGGCGGGAACCAGGGGCAAGGTAGTCAGGATCGGCGATGCGAACGCGAAAAAGGAGTAATGGAGTGCAAACCCAATGGAAAAATATGGTGTTCGTAGGTGTTGCTCTGGCGATTGCCGTGGTTTCCTATCTGATAGGACGTCAGCAAGGAACGCACACACAAGCAGTTCTGGAAGATAAGGCGGTCGCTAAAGGCGATGCGGGTACAACCAAACCGCTTTCCCCTCTCATGAGGGGGAGAAATCCACTTTCTCCAGAGGATGGTGCGATGGGATTTGCCCATCCTGCAACCGCTGGGCAAAATACTGGGGCGACACCGCCGTCAACGGGTCAGGGGCAGGCTCCGGTATTGGGTGATCCCAAGGGGGAAACCGCCAAGGGGAAATTTACCCACTTTCGGGTGGGAAACCGAAATGTCAAATCAATGTTTGCCCAGGAGGACTATGTTTGGGTAGGGACTTCGAGTGGCGTAATCCGATATGATGTCACCAATGATGATTATCGTTTGTTCGACGTCCGCAATGGCAGTTTGTTGGCCAATGGGGTGTTCCATGTCGGTCCTTTGGGCAAGTCCATTGTCGTGGGTACCTATGGTGGTGGAATGTCTCTGTATGATCAGGAAAAAGAGAAGTGGACCTCTTTCAATATTCCCCAGGGTTTGGCGGATGCCTTTGTGTACGATGTCATGAAGGTGGCCAATGGCGATGTGTGGATCGCAACATGGTCTGGGGCTAACCGCATCGTGGGTGGCACTCTCCCAGATCCTTCCCAGTGGCGTACCTATACGGTGGAGAATACCCAGGGTGGGTTGCCCAATGACTGGGTTTACGGGCTTGCGGAAGGGTTGAACGGAGACGTATGGTTGGCTACCGAGGGGGGATTGGCCCTTTTTCGGAACGATCAATGGAAGCATTGGACCCATGCCGACGGGGTAGGTGCCCCCTACGAACAGGTGAAAGGACAAAATGTTTTTGACAGCGATCCCGGTGCCGTATCCAGTCACCATGCCCGTCAGAAAGAGGAACAGGGACTGGGGCATGTGAAAACCGCCTATAATCCCAACTATATCATTTCTCTTGAGTCCGATGGCAAAGGTGGGGTGTGGTGTGGAACCTGGGGGGCGGGTTTGGCCCATTTTGATGGTGAAAAGTGGACAAATCTGACTAAGGACAACGGTTTACCTTCTAATCACATATTCATGCTGCATCGGGATGAGAAAGGGCGTTTGTGGGTAGGGACCAGTGCTGGTTTGGCGTTAAGACAGGATGATGGTTCCTTTACTGTGAATACTACAGCGGATGGTCTTTTCTCCAACAATGTGTTTTCCATGACCTTTTCTCAGGATGGTTCACAATGGGTGGGCAGTTATGGCGGGGTTGCCAGAATCTATCCAAAGCAATGAGTTTTTGATGGGATGGTTTGTAGTATGATTTCTGTGAGTAAACTATTTCAATCGTTCAGCATCAGTGCGCGGGTGATGGTTTCTACCGCCAGCGTTGTCGGGATACTGTTGCTTTGGATCATCTTTTTTTCGGTGGAGCGTCAGGAAATGACGATCATGGCCCAGAATGAACGGACCATGACCATGATGGTGACCAATGTGATCAGTGCATTGCATACGATCATGAAAGCGGGGTATGCCAATATAGCCCATGATTTTGTCACCGATATACGCAAAGACAAGAATATCATTGACTTTAAAATTCTCCGTATCAATGGTCAGGAGGCTTTTCTCGACAACAAGACCGTCAATGATGTCAATCGTAGGTTGGGTGATGAGGAGTTTTCATCCAGGGACTTAGAAGAAGTTCGGCAGATTTTGGATCCAAAAAATCCTGATTTACTCTGGGTCAATGATAATTTGCGACTTCTTCCACGTTACATAAAGAGTGAGGGTGGTCGTGATCTTTTAATCTACTTGGCTCCGATCATAAACGATGAAAAATGTTTTCGCTGTCATGGCCGGGAATATCGGTTGCGCGGGGTTGTCCAGTTGACCACTTCTTTGACCCAGGCTGAGTTGGATATTGCCCAGACGCGGTATCAGGCATTGATTATGGCGTCGGCGGCGGTATTGTTTATGTTGTTGCTGTTGTATCTAATGATTCGTTATTCATTGGTTCGCCCCTTGGGAAATGTGCGGGATGCTATGGAGATGGTGGCTGGGGGACGCTTGGATATGATGATCAAGGTTCCCGGCAGGGATGAAATCAGTGAGATTGCCAAATCTTTTAACACGATGATCTTTAAGTTGCGGGAAACTTACGATGGGTTGCATCAAGAGCAGGATAAGCTATCTACCATCATCCTTGGCGCGTTGGATGGCATTGTGGTGACCGATGGGGCGCAACGGGTGGTATTGGCCAACCCTTCGGCAGAGCGGATGCTGGGGAAAGATTTAAAGAAAATCATAGATGGAGGTTGGGAAAATCTGATTGATGATCCCGAATACATGAATGCTGTTTTGAATCGTCGGGGGCAAGAAATCCCAGAGTTGGTGTTCTATAACAATCGCGCCATTAAGGTTCATGGTGCCACTCTTTTAGACGAAATAAAGCGTCCCTTAGGTTCCGCGTTTATGTTTCGGGATGTCACCGAAGAGAAAAAATTGGAGGATAAACTCAGACTCCATGCCATCACCGATGGTTTGACCCAGCTCTACAACCGGCGTTTCGTGGACGAGTCCTTGGTCAAGGAGGTCAAAAGGTCACAGCGCTATGACCATTTTTTTGGGTTTATATTGTTTGATGTTGACCACTTTAAAAAATTTAATGACACCTACGGCCACGATCAGGGAGATCGGGTTTTGCAGGCCCTTGCCAGAGTGATGAAAGAACATTTCCGCATTGTTGATTTTCCCTGCCGTTTTGGGGGTGAAGAGTTTTGTGTTCTTTTGCCGGACACCGATGTTACAGGGGTTTACATTGTCGCAGAGCGTTTTCGGCGTCGTGTGGAGCAGATGGAGGTAGACGGTTTAAAGGTAACGGTGAGTATTGGAATTGTGGCGATGCCCGCGTGTGAGGTCAACAGCCCTGAGGAATTGATCAAAAAAGCCGATGACGCTCTCTACGAGGCCAAACATAAGGGACGCAACCAAGTTTGTTCTGCAACGCCCATCGCGGATGGGGAACTGCCTTTGGACCTGCGATGATTTGTTACGACCGCCCTAGGGCGTGTTGACATTCAATAAAATTATTAAAAGAAAAAAGGGGTCTGGGGGATTGCCCCCAGGGTTTTGACTTTGCTTTTGAATTTAAACAAAAAGGTTTCTAGCTTTAAGCTTTTGACCTTGTTTTTGAATTTAAACAAAAATATTTCCAGATTTAAGCTTTTGATTTAAGGTCAAAAACAAATTCAAATTCAAAAGCAAAAAATTGAAGCTTTTGATTTAAAGTCAAAACCCTGGGGAAAGAATTCCCCAGACCCCTTCTTTCTTTTCAATAGTTTTTTAGGGGGGTGTCAATAAATTATTGAATGTCAACACGCTCTAGAAAATGATTAAAAGAAAAAAGGGGTCTGGGGGATGACCCCAGGGTTTTGATTCTTTTTTCGATATTTGAACAAACAGGTTACTCTATTCAGAAACCATATATCTCCTACTGCCCGTGGTTTGGGGAATTTTTAAACCCCAAGGGCGCGACAGATCACACAAGATTTCAGCCGAAGAGTCATTTCATGGATATTAAGTGGACAAAAGCGGCACATGGATTTCAGCAGGCGACCTACCCGAACAATAAATACCGGCTATCTGCACATTGGATCAGGGAAATCATGGTTGATGGCAGGGTGGAGGAACGCATAACACACCTCGGTCGGGTCGATGTTGAAGAGCGGGCGGATGGGAGTCTGAATTTCCTGTTTGGAAGCCAGATCGCTTTCTGGCCCGAAGTTTATAAAAAACTCCAGGAAATCAAAGCATCTCCAGAAGAGATTGCCGCGATTGTCGCCTCCATGGCGACAAAAATCCCCCTCCCCCCCAAGGACCAAACACCTCCGCGCATCATCCGTGGAATCCCCGTCGGATAGCCCAAGCCGCCAGGATGACCTTGACTCAGTTTCGGTTCAAAATTCGCCCTTGGGGTACGAGGGGGAGGATACGGTGAAGCGACTCGGGTTGCCCATTTTTCTCCTGATTTCCGTTTTATTGATCGGGATGGCGGCGGCGCATGCCCATGGTCCCGGCAGATTGATGCGGGTCGAGACCGGCTATTGTGCCCCAGAGTCCTCTGGAGTGTTGTCGCGTGAGCATTGGCAGATCCCAGTCGGCGAGACCGGGGCGTCGTTTTGTGTGCGATTGCGCAACCTGGAATCCTTCCGGGTTGGGGTGCGATTGCGTTTTCTCTCCGGTTTCGTCTCTGCGGAGGGGGGCGAAATCTGCCAGATGAGCGATGCCCGTGAGCCTATCGTCCAGGGTCATTTCTTTCGCATGGGGGCAAATCGCTGCCGCATGGGATCGGTGGTGCTGGAACCCGGTGAAACCCAGGACATCGCGGGATATTGGACCCGGAAGCCGGATCGTTCCAAGTTGAATCTCCATGGGGACAACGATCGGGTGATGGTGGGTTGTGTGCTGAGCGAGGCATCGGCCCTGGATCCCCCCGAACGTCTGCATATGGGCGGGATGCATATCAAGAGGCATCGCGGAATGCACATGGCCCGTGTCGAAGGGAGCGGCTTCGCCCCTGATCCACCGGTGGTCCCGGAAAATTTTGACGACCAGGATCCGGCGTGTGATCCCTTGGCCAAGGTTTTGGCCGAAAGGGTCGTACAGGCTGCGGTAACGACCGTCGCTTCTCCCTCCGCAGTCGCGCCGCCGATGATTCATCCGGGGATCTCTCCGTTCTGGGTGTGGAGCGGAGGGGGGCTGTTGCTGCTGGTGGCCCTTTACGGATGGACCGTTCCAGAGCCGCAGGTTCGTGGCACACGGGAGGGCGTCCCCCTGATCCGGGTGGCCTGGATCGCGCCACTGGTCCGTTTTTTGACGGGTTCCCCCGGGCCGCTGATGTTTTTAAAGTGGATTTCGATTTTGCTGTATGGTCTGGTCATCGTCTCGGGCCTGGGGGGAACGACAACCGGGGGGGAGAGTTGGGTCACCATTTTTGTTTGGAATCTGTGGTGGCCTTTGGTGATCCTGTCGGTGGTGGTTGTCGGCACGGCGTGGTGTGCGATTTGTCCCTGGGAGGCATTGGCCAGTCTGTTGGTACGTGGGGAGATGGTCCAGCGAACCGGGAATCGGGATCCGGGATGGTTCGTCGTGCCGCGCTTGTTGCGCAACACCTATCCGGCGTTGGTGCTGTTCTTGGGCTTGTCCTGGCTAGAAATGGGGCTGAACGCCACCAACCGTCCCGAGTTGACGGCCTGGATGGCGGTGCTGATGGGGTGTCTGGTGGTGATAGCCCTGATACTGTTCAAGCGCAAGGCGTTCTGTCGCTATTTTTGTCCGGTGGGTCGGGTGCTGGGGCTGTATGCGCGACTGTCCTGCATGGCGATACGGCCAATTGATCAGGCGGTTTGCGATGGCTGTGCGACGCTGACCTGTTATCACGGATCTGAAAACCTTCCCCCCTGTCCGACCCATCTGACCGTGGGGCGGTTCAGTCAGAACACCCATTGCCTGAGTTGCGGAAGCTGTCTGTTCTCGTGTCCGAGTCGCAACGTCTCCTGGCAATGGCGTCCCATGGCCAGCGAGGCGGCGGATTCGGGGCGTCCCAGTCGTGACGGGGCGTGGTTCATGCTGATTCTGTTGGGCATGACCCTGTTTCATGGCCTGTCTATGACCCCCATGTGGGAGGAGGCGGTGTGGTGGTTGTCCAACCGGATCGGCGAATCGGGTGAACCGGTGGTGGCATTCCTGCTGGGGATGTTGGTGCTGGTCGCGCTCCCCGTGCCGGTCTACGCTTTGGCCGTGGTTGGCTCAGGATGGCACGATTTCTCCCGCCGGTTCTGCGCGTTGGCTTTTGCCACGCTGCCGTTGGCTATGGCCGGTCATCTGTCTCACAATGTGACCCATCTGGTGCGGGAGCGTACCGATGTGTTGGCTTGGTTGCGCGATCCATGGGGTGGAATCGTGTTGCCGGTCTGCTCCGTCCCCCAGATCCCCCTGGATACGGTGACCGGGGATGAGATCATCCTGGCGGCGGTACGGATCTTGTTGGTGGTGATTGGCTTTCATGGGTCGATGGTCATCGTTCGGCACCGACAGGGCAACCCCGAGGATCCAGGTGTTCTGGGACGGGTCTGGAGACGGTTGCCCATGACCCTGTTCGGCCTAGTGATTTCGGCGATCACCATCGGACTGCTGGCCAGTGACATGGTGATGCGGTTCTGAAAATCGGCAATCTTCCCGGTTGTTTCTGTCAAAAACGCCATTCGGCCCCATTTTGGTGCCGTCTTCCCGCTTTTTGGCGCAATGCCGGGGACGCTTACCTTGATTCAGATGGAAACACCTCCACGTATGGGAAGGTACCCTTTTTTCTTTCAATCATTTTCTGGCCTTTGGGGTGGCATCAGTGGCGAAAACGTGAGGAAAGATCCAAAACCCGGCTGATTTCATCCAAGCTGACAATCCCGCTCAAAACCAATTGGACGCCACTATCGGCCATGGTGGCCAACCCTTTCTTCTGGGCCAAGCGGGAAAATTCGGTTTTTGTGGCCCGATGGGAGATCAAATTATCGAAATCGTCATCAATCGGAATCGCTTCCATGACCGTGATGCGACCTTTGTAGCCCAGATCATAACAGGCACCGCAACCCGTAGCATGGTATATGACCACATGATCGCTCGCCTCCACACCCAGTATTTCCCGCTCCAACGCCGTCGGTTTGCTCGGCAACTTGCAGTGTGGACACAGCTTACGGACCAGTCTTTGCGCCAATATACCCACCACATTACCCGAAAGTGTGTCGGGTGTTACCCCAATGTCAAACAATCTTGGAAATGCCCCAAGGGCAGAATTGGTGTGTAATGTGGAAAACACCTTGTGACCCGTCATCGCCGCACGCAACGCCATGGTCGCCGTATCCAAATCTCGAATCTCACCCACGAGGATCACATCGGGATCCTGCCGCAACATCGAACGGATCCCCTCTGAAAATCCAAGATTGGCCGCCGTATTGACCGAAGTTTGACGAATCATCTGAATGGGATATTCAACCGGATCTTCCAAGGTCATAATATTGATTTCAGGGGTGTTTAAAAAATTCAGCATGGAATACAATGTCGTCGTTTTGCCACTCCCCGTTGGACCGGTCACCAAGATGATCCCCACAGGATGCGCCATCATCATCTTCAAGAGGAACATGGTCTCTGTATCCAAACCCAGATATTCCAGACGCATGATCCCCTTGTTACGATCCAAAATGCGTAAAACAATGTTCTCGCCATGCGTGGTCGGTTGGGAGGCGACCCGGAAATCAATCTCACGCTTCGATACCTTCAAGGTAAAGCGACCATCCTGAGGAGATCGGGTTTCAGCAATATTCATCTTGCTCAGCACCTTGACGCGCACGGTCAATCCCGACAGATAATCCCGGTGCAAACTACGCATTTCCGTCATCACCCCATCAATCCGATAACGAATACGCACAAATCCCGCTTCCGGTTCGATATGAATATCCGAAGCATCCCGACGCACAGCATCCGCCAGCAGCGAATCGACCAACCGAACCATGGGATGGCTGAATTCTCCCGTCTCCGCCGAGGCTAAACTTTCCAAATCCACTTCCCCGGTCTCAATCTCCCGCATGATCCCTTCGAGAGAAAGTTCAAAGCCATAATATTTATCAATGGCTTGACCTATCTCAGATTCCCCAGCCAAAACCGACTTGATGGTTGTTCCAGGTTTCAACCGCGCCTGAATCTTATCCAAAATCCCCACATCCATGGTGTTGGGCATGGCCACCGTCAACAGCAACTTCTGTTCATCCCAGTCTACCGGCATGATGCGAAAACGTTCCACCAACTTTTTTGGAATCATTTTCACCGCTTCGGGATTCACATCGGTCTGGCTGAGATCGATACTCCCCTCACCCAACGCGGCCCCCAGGAGGTCGCGCATCACCGCTTCCGGTACCAAATCAAGCTTGACCAGGATCCGTCCCAACTGCTCTTTGGTCTTTCTCTGTTCGTGCAGAGCAATGCGCAGTTGATCCTGAGTGATGATCATCCCTTCAAGCAACAACTCACCGAGGCGGCGAGGCTTGCGTTCAGAACCCGCAGAGGCATCCGGTTTTGTTGGTGAAATAATCTTGGGAGAAGAAGTTTGGCTCATGGTGCAGAGTAATCAGAATTTTCCGGTCTGTAATACCAATACCGTCATGCGGTGACGCACCGAATCGATGTTAAAGTTGACTTTGTTGTATCGTTGCGCCGCATCCAATGCCTGTTGATAATACGTAATCGCCTGAGACGTTTGATTCAGATGATCCAGTGCAACCGCCAAGTTCACTAATATTTCTGGATTACCGGATTCCAAACGATTGGCACTTTTAAAAGCGACCACAGCCTCTGACCAACGTTTTTGCGATGCCAGCATGTTACCCTGGAAAAAGTGCAAATGTGCAGCCTCTGGAGTTTCACGCAATTGCTGGCGTAAATAACTTTCCTCCCCCTCGACTTTGGTAGTGCCCTGAATGCCCGCCAAACCTGCCAAAGCCATGGAGTTCCTCGGATCCAAACGGAGAACTTTCCGATAATAATATTCCTCTTCCCGTACATTTCCCCGCCGCGACGCCACGGAAGCCAATCCAACCATGGCCCGGGTATCACGGTTATTCGCTTTGTAGACCCGGAGGAACAACCTTTCCGCTTTATCCAAATGGCCTTTTCTAAACGCCTCCGACGCTTGAACGATTTCCGCATCATGTTGATCCCGATTCTCCCGCTTTGTCTGCCGCTCCTCGGATCGGCTCTTTGAATCGGCAACTTCATTGAAATGGGATTTTGGGGAAGATTGACTCGGTTGTCGAATCCCCTCCTCTTTCTTCAATCCATTTTCCTGGACCAATGGGGGTGCAGCGGAAGTGATTATCTCTGAGGTTTGTTTTACCGTTTCTACCTGTTTTTCTTCGGATTTTGGCGATTCGGTAGGAAGGCCAGCATTTTTCATCGCCTCCGATCCCAACGGACCACCTGCGATCTTGGCTCCTTGTTCCCGCATCCATGGTGCCGATGGTGCGTGACCAACGTTCTGTTTTGGGTCAACCTTGGCCACGTTCAATGGTTTCAAATCAGCCGACCGTGCCGTTTTTTCCTCCCTGGACTGGAGAATCTCCTCATCAAAGGGGGCCAAAGCTTCATTGACAAAGTAACCTGCAACAACCACAACGACTGTCGCGACCACGGCCCCAATGGAATAGATCCACCGGCGACGCCGGACACTTTCTTCATACAACCTGCGCGAAGCCATCAATTTCGAGGCTTTTGACCAGGCATCGCCTTTTCCCCGCGCCCCACTGGAAGAACTACGGGAAGCGGTCAACTCGGAAGTATCGGAAACTTCGACCGCCCCCGAAGAAACATCTTCCACTTCTTGAACATTCCTCCGGTCAGGGTTCTTTGGAACCTTGGAAAAGAAACGGTCTGACCAACCGTGCCGCTCGCCACTTTTCCCGGCCACAGTTGCAGTTTTTTGATTTGAACTTGGTGTCGCAACAGGTTCTAAAGGGACAGTTGGGGCCAACTCTAGCGATGGTGTGGCAACGGGATCCAAAAAAGGGCTTGCCTCCAGTTCCAAAGACAACCCTTGCAGCGGTTCTGCGATCACCGGAGCGGGTTCCATGCTCAAAGACGATCTATGGCCAGGCTCAACAACCACATCCGGTGTTGCCACGCCCCCTTCAGCACCAATCGTAACAGAATCTTTCTCAATGCTCTCGAACGCAATCAATTCTTTTTTGGGGGGTTCTTCAAACAACAACGTCAACGCCTCGGAGTGATCCCCCTCCAAACGGGGATCCTGGACAACCGTGATCTCCGTTTGATCTTCTTTTTGCCCCAAAGCGATGTTTCCATCACCCTGATCGGTATGGATGACAACATCCTCATCCAAAACCACTTCCATGGAAGGGCTGAAGTCAACGCCACGGTCCCCCGCAGATCGCTTATCAATCAAGCCTGCTCCCTCCAAATCATCCAAAAGGACGGGATCCTGTCTGTGGGCCTTTTCTTTGGGGGCCTTACGATGTTCGGGTGTTTTTTCCTTACCAATGTCGAAATCAGGAAAACCATCTTCCCAGGAAGAAAGAAAATCCCAATCAGCGGATGACACCGGATCAGACTTCTGTGAGAGCGTGCTGCGTTCCCCGGCAGGGTGCTTACTGGAACTCTCTTTCCCAATCGGCGTTTTATGATCGGGTTCTAATTCCATTGCGATTTCTAAATCGGCCAAGCCCGGAACGGGAGCGGGTGCTGAACTCGTTCCAGAATGGGAGTGCTTGGCACGTCGAATATTTTCCGCACTCTTGAGAGTTTCAAGCAACAGGCTCATGGATTCCCAACACCCAATTCACTCCAATCCTTGTCTATCCCTTTTGTTCGGGTCGTATATAAATCTTTACTGGCTACCCGGTCCATATCGTTGGCATCGGAGATGGTCACAGGTCTGAGAAATATGACCAATTCTTTTTTCTCTTGTTGGTTATTCCGATAACTAAATAGTTGCCCTATCAATGGAAGACTTCCCAGGACGGGGATGGAATCCATGTTTTTAGAGAAATTGTTTTCCATCAATCCCCCCATAATCGCCAACTGTCCACTGAGAACACGCAATGTTGAATCCATCTCTTGCACTTTGACGACAGGCACCTTGGGCGGCGTGAATGATTCCCCATTGGGATTGTCTGGACGCATGTTCGGGTCAGGATTGTCAACCCACTCGGATATGCGCTGAATGGTGGGATGAACATTCAGAGAAATCACGTCACCTTCGCTAATCTGCGGTGTAACCTGCAAGATGATCCCGATGGGGGCAATACGCATCTTTGTTTCCTTTCTGGACAAGGAAATAAGATTTGAAGCATTGATAGTCTCACCCGCAACATTGGAAACGGTGGGAGGCGTCACTTCCACCTCGAAATAGACGACGTTTTCGGTAACCCGGAGAACGGCGGTCTGATTGTTCATGACGGTGAGTCTTGGATTGGACAGCACCTTGGAATCACCAAACCGTGATAACAGGCGTACTGTCGCTGTAATATCAGCGTTTTTCATCACACCCGTCAGGAAAGGAACCTCACCTTGATGCATGGTCAAGGACAGGGCAGGGTCACTATTGAGTTCCTGGTTGAGCATATTTTGCCTATTACCCCTGTCGGTCGTGTTATCATTCATCAACAGGTTCCAGTCAACCCCAGCTTGAAATCGGTCGGACAGACGCACTTCAACGATGGCCGCCTCAATAAACACCTGCCGTTGCGCATCACGGATGATCTGGTCGAAGAACGATTGGACCTCACGGTGCTGACGACTGGTTGCTAAAATGCTGAAATTACCAGTCGCACTGTTGAGAACGACACGCTTGCCTTCCCCTTCAGCCGCTGTACCAAGAATGGCATCCAGATTTTCGAGAATGTTACCCCAAAAATCGACATCGCTTTTTGTAGCCAAGCTGATTGTCGAATTATTGCCCGCCACTTTGCTACTCGACGAAGCCATATTGGTCGTCGCAGACATTTTCGATTCAAATTGTCGGTTGTTCAGAATGTAATCCAACTTATAATTGCGGCGAAAAGGGAGATCGGGGGCAATGGTGATGAAATCTTGGGTAATTCGATATTTCAGGCCCGCATATTCGCTAATACGGCTGAGAATAGCGGGCAAAGTCTGATTGGCGGCATTCAGGGTGATCTTTCCCTCGACTCCCGGATAGATATCCACATCAAGATCGGCATCACGAGCCAGGGCAAAAAGAACCTCGCGCACAGGGGTATCGGTCACGGAAACGGAATAGGTGGCCAGCGGCGCGGCACTGGATTGTGGCATGAGAAATGTCGATGAATGTGCAAGATCGGGAATGGAATTGTCTGTTTCCAAAATTGGTGGAGGAACGGCGGTATCGGGACGTTTTGGTGAATATTCAGAAACTTCCCATACCTCACCGCCCTGCGGGTCCGCTGGACTGCTGGCTGACAACAACAGAAAGAGCAACGTCACCAAACCGATGACCGGGAGATTGATTCCCAGTAAACGATCCGGTTTGACGCGATCAGTACACATCAACAAGCAACTCCGTTGGCTTTCCTTGGAAATTCATGAATGCTTCCTGGTCACCATGCGTTCCTGGGACTTTCGATGGACCTGGAAGTCCCTCCATGGGTGCCACAACCACTTGATCTACCTCCTGAGTCGCCGACGACGGACCCCCATCCAGCCAAAGCGGAAGCGTCCCTGATATGAGACTCATCCCCAGGATGCCAATCACCATGGTGGACGGCTTGGGATAAGGAATGCGGACAACACCATGACCTAAATTGGGAAAACGGTCGGGCATACTGAGGTGCATGGGTCCAAACCGGGATAGGGAAGTGATTTTCCGCAGCCGGGATAAGTGAACGTGCTTTTTTTCTACAACGCGCACCCCTTCCCGAAAAGCCTGAACCAAAGCGTCGTGTGCGAGAACGTCGGTGCGCCTTAAACTTCCATGGGCCGCCCCATGAATCGCCATGAATGCTTGCGGTGAAAACGCCACTTGAGCCGTCCCATAGAAGGCACGATCCAGGCGGGTTTGGATGTAGTGACGGGTATCCTCCAGGGAAAAAGGTGGTACGATCATATGCTGGGTAATACGGTCGCCGATGGGACGCAGTATCGATTTGCCCAACATGCGATCCAATTCTGGTCGTCCAAAAAATATCATTTGCAGCAATTTATGGTTATAGGTCTCAATATTACTGAAAAATAATAATTCTTCGTAGGTTTCCGGCAACATCGATTGCGCCTCATCCAGCAGCAACAATGCCTGCTGCCCTTCTTTGAACAGGTGGATAAGATAATCCTGTAATTGTTGGCGTTTGCCATGTTCATCCTGACCCGGTTGCGGCTTTTGTCCAAACTCCAGCAACAGTACGTCGCACAGTTTTTCTGGGGCAATTTTGGGATCAATGATCAGGGCGGTATGAACCCGCGAAGGCAACCGTTGGCACAAGAGGCGGCACAGAGTGGTTTTTCCAGTTCCAATCCCCCCCACCACCTTGATGATTCCCTCACCCTCCAAAACCGCCAGTTCCATGGCATCCAGAAGCCCCTGACGTTGACAATCAGGATAGAAGAAATCTTCGTCGGGGTTGATGGCAAACGGCAATCGGTGAAATCCGAAGAATTCTTTGTACATATTTTTTTCCTGTCAACAATGGGTGTCCAGTTGCATCCAGATCAAAAAAAATCTGCGACTTCACGTCCGAATCTGAATCAAGCAAGCAAAATCAGAGCCAGAACCAACAACCGGATGCAAAAGGAATCCGAGCCGATCTTCAATAATGAATGACCCTCAATCTATGGCATGATATGGTAGCCATCAATCGTCAAGTTGGTCTTTTCACCCTTTGAACCTTCTGGAAACGGATCCATGAACACCCGTTTTTTCAAATCATTGACCGATTCATTGCGTACATTCCCCATCCGTTTCTCCCACCCGGTATGGGTACTTTTGCTCCAGGATCGGGAAGTACGCCTGCTCCACATGGGTGATGGGCATCAGGATTCGGAGAAAATTTTTAATCAATCCTCCAAGGGACAGGAAAAATTTCGCGCATTTGTGCTTCAGGAAAATGCGACCCAAGGGAGTTTCTTGTTGCTGGCCGATTTGATTGACGATGCCCTGCACTCCCAGACCATTCCCGGACTGAGATTCCATAATCGCTGGGGAGCCATGGAAAAACGCCTTGACAGGCTGTTTCGGAGTACCCCTTATCGTCGCGCCACTCCTCAAGGTCGCATGGCATCAGGAAAAGAACAGGTACTTTTCTCCGGCCTCACCGAACCCCGAATGGTGCAGCCATGGATCAACATCCTGAGTGAGGAAGGAAAAAAGATTGCCGGCCTGTGGTCGCTCCCTCTTTTGAGTCAGGAAATTCTTCCTGACCTACTCCCGGATCATTCAGGAAACACCCTGCTCGTGAGTTTTGGAGCCGCAGGCCAACGCCACAGCCTGTTTCTGGCTGGCCAATTAATCATCAGCCGTCTGGCCCCACGTCTGCAAACCCATGACCAAGAGATCGGACTGACCGTCATGGCTGAAATTGAGCGGACCCGACGCTACCTCATCGGTCTACGCCTCATCCCCAGCAGAGACGCACCCTTGGATGTCTGTGTTCCGCTTCATCAAAATATGTTCCATGCGTCGGTTCTCGAATGGTCGTCCAGCAAAGACATTCGGATGATTTTCCATCCTGTGGAGACCTGGGGACGCAACCTTGGATTGCCGGGATCGTTCCCCGCCCAGCGCATGGATTTGCTTTTTGCGCAATTTTTGCTCAAAACTTTGCCAGCCAGCCACTACAAACCAAAGCTTCCAGAACGGACAACCGCACAAAACTCCCTGGAGACATCCACCCTACCCACGGGGAAAGCAGCATCGCAACCCGTACACCGGGTTGGAGACCTCCTGGTAGAAATGAAGGTCATCTCCGAGCAACAGCTTGACATTGCCTTGGCGGAACAAAAACGGTTGGGATACCCCATTGGTAAAGTATTGGTCACACTGGGATTTATCTCAGAAGAGCGGATGCGTGATCTCTTAGGAGCCTCCCTGGAACAAGAAATCGTTGACCTAAACCTGGGAACCTTTGATTCCCAAGCATTGAATTATCTCCCCAAACATTTTGCCAAACGGCATAACATCCTCCCTCTGGACTGGAACCCAACGACAAGAACCTTGACCGTCGCCACGGCCAATACTTTCAACATGGCGGCACTGGACAAATTGCAGTCGCTCCTGCCCGAAGACGTTCATGTCAAACCGAAACTTGCCTCCGAGAGCGAACTGACTGCCGCCATCGATAGTGCCTACGGCATCGAATTATCGTTGGAAGGGATTCTCAACGAACTGGAAACTGGAGAGGTTGACAGCGAAAGTTTGCTTGAAGATGAGGGGAATTTTAGCAATCCCATGTTGCGCCTGGTGAATGCCATGCTCACCGATGCCGTCAAACGCAACGCCTCCGACCTGCACATCAATCCCATGGCCAACCTGATTCGCATCCGCTATCGCATCGACGGCGTTTTGCGCGAAGCGCGGATTCTCAACCGTAAATATCTCCCCGCATTGGTTGTGCGCATTAAGGTCATGTCAGGTTTAGACATCACCGAAACCCGTACCCCTCAAGACGGTCATTTCAGTTTGGAAATCGCCAATTCCAGTATTGATTTCAGGGTTTCAATCCAACCGACGAACCATGGTGAAAACATGGTTCTGCGCATTTTGGACCGCAACCGCAGACTCGTCGGTCTTGAACAACTGGGTCTCAACGAAGAAGATATTGGAGCCATCAACCGACTCATGCAACGCTCCGAGGGGATCATCCTGGTCACCGGTCCCACAGGTTGCGGCAAAACAACCACCCTTTATGCCATGCTTTCCAGAATCAACACGTTGGAAAAAAATGTCATGACCCTTGAAGACCCTTTAGAAATTCCATTGGACGCCATTCTACAAACTTCGGTCAATAAAGCGGTGGATCTGGATTTTGCTTCGGGAGTCCGTTCCATGCTGCGCCAGGATCCCGACATCATCATGGTCGGGGAAATACGCGATTTGGAAACTGCCGAGATGGCTTTGCGCGCCGCCATGACCGGACATCAAGTTTTTTCCACCCTGCACGCCAATTCGGCCATGGCCGCTATTTTCCGTCTGCTTAACATTGGTTTGCGCTCCGACATGTTGGCGGGTAACATCACCGGAATCATGGCGCAACGGTTGGTTCGTAAGCTATGTACCCAGTGTCGCGTCCCTATTTCCCCGGATCCTTATGTTGGATCTTTTTTCCGAGACCACCCTGGATCACAGCCCGTCTATCGGTCAAGCGGCTGCCGGGCGTGCGAGAATACCGGGTACAATGGCAGAACGTGTATCATGGAGATCTTGGTCATTGACGATGATTTTAACGACCTGATTTCGCTCAACGCCCCCCAGGCCGATTTCCGAAAACTGGCACGGGAAAGAAAATTACCTATTATGGCCGATTCGGGGAAAAAATTGGTCTTGGAAGGGGTAACAAGTGTCGATGAAGTTATTCGGGTGTTGGGCATGGAGCTTTGATTCACATTTCACGCTGAATTATTTTCCAAGAGGTCGATATTGTGCCCAAATATTTTTACAAGGCGAGCGACGACAACGGCGATGTCCGAGAGGGGTCCATCGATGCCGCCAACGTCGATGAATTGGAAATGCGCCTTGACCAGATGGGTCTCATGCTCATCAGCCTCAAGAGCAACCGCCGGGGTTTCAACCTATTTTTTCGCCGTCGCGGCATCAGTCGCAGAAATCTTATCGTTTTTTGCTTCAACATGGAACAAATGGCTCTTGCCGGGGTTCCCCTGATCGAAGGGATGTCCGACCTGCGCTCTGGGGTGGAAGATGCCACCTTCAAAGAACTGATCACCGCACTGGTCGAAGATGTGAGCGCAGGTCGATTCCTGTCCCAAGCCATGGAATCCCACCCGGAAACATTCAGTCCTGTCTTTATCCGGTTGGTCCATGTGGGCGAACAAACCGGCAGCTTGGGAGAAATATTTCAAAGCCTCACCGAAAACCTTAAATGGGAAGATGAACTCATCAGCCAAGCTAAAAAAGTGGTCACCTATCCCGCCATCGTGGGTTCCGTTGTCACTGGCTTGGTTTTTTTTCTGATGCTCTACTTGGTCCCGCAACTCATGCAGTTTATTTTGGAGATGGGGGGCGAAATTCCCCTGCATACACGCGCTTTAATCGCATTCTCCGATTTTATCTCCCATTGGTGGCACTTGCTGCTTATTTTCCCTATTGTGACCTTTGCCGCCATCAAGTTTGCTGCTCGAATCAGTATGGACGCCCATCGTTACCTCGACCGAACCAAACTTAAGATCTGGATGTTCGGACCCTTGATTCACAAAATCATCTTGGTCCGGTTTGCCCGTTCTTTTGCCTTGATGTACAAATCGGGAATCCCAATCCTCGATAGCTTGGGCATCAGTGAAGGGTTGAGCGAAAACTTGGTGGTTCGTGAAGCACTGGCAAAAGCACGCATGATGGTCTCCGAAGGCAAGGGAATCACGGAAAGCTTTCGGGCCGTTGGTTTTTTCCCCCCCTTGGTCCTCAACATGCTCCAGGTTGGGGAGTCCTTGGGAAAATTGGACCAGTCTTTGCTTAATGTCAGTTATTTTTACGACCGGGATGTCAAGGAAAATATCGCAAGGCTCGAAACCGCCATCGAACCGCTCCTGACCATGGTTCTGGGTGGTGTATTGGGTTGGGTCATTCTCTCGGTTCTCGGACCCATCTATCAACTGATCGAAAAACTGTAACCGATCCCCATGGTTCGCAAATTTTTTCTTTTCCTTTCGGACCATGTTGTCACCACCTATGAATGGCGTCGGGGTTTTTTTCTTGAAGGTACACGTCTGGAACTCAATCAAGATGGATTGAAAGAATTTGAGAAATACCTCGACAAAGTTGGGTTGGACGGTCCCGTTTACCTGCTCATTGATGTCACCGAAGAAGAGCTTCATGAAGAACTCGTTCCCAAACTGATCGGAACGAACCGGAAAAAAATCATCCGCCAACGTGCCAGCCGTATTTTTCGCAACACCCCCTTTGTTCATTATCGTTTTCAGGGATCGGTCAAAGGAAACCGAAAAAAGGAACATGCCCTGTTTGTTGGGCTAACCGACCCGGAAACAACCACCCCCTGGTTGAACATCCTGATCAAACATCAAGCGCAGATTGCCGGTATCTGGTCACTGCCTCTGTTGGCCCTTCAGGTTTTTAACCCATACATTCCAAAAGACCATTCCGTCATGCTGATTAGTCCCAATTCTGGGGGACTCCGACAAATATTTGTCCAAAACGGAAAAATCAAGGTCAGCCGCCTGTCGCATCTCCCCTCACGGGATCCTGAAACCGTGATGCTGTTCATGCATGGCGAAATCGCACGTCTTCGGGGTTATCTGAGTACATTACGACTGATTAATAACGATGAGAAACTTGATATTTTTTTATTATGTTCAAAAAAACTACTGCAATACATCAACGAAAATCACAAACCCATTGAAACCCACGAAATCCATCCCGTGGACGCCGAATCATTGGCCCTTGGGTTTAACCTGAAAGGCGGTTTGGATGACGAAAACGTCGATATTCTGTTTGGCCAATGTCTTCTCAAACACCGCATCAGTAACCATTATGCCCAACCTGAAGTCATCCATCGCCATCGTGTCATCATCATCAGTCAGTGGTTCAAGGTTTTGGCGATGGTCTTGTTTGCCTGTGGCATTGTCATGGGTTTGGTAATCGCTTTTGATGGGTATCTGGTTTTGGCGAAAATTCCAGAACTGGCGCAAAAAGTTGATGCAGCCCAATTATCCATGCGTAAACTCGCCATCGATGGCGATGCCAAGGACAGCACAGGTCTGGATTCCGTACTCCCGGCCAAAATCCTCGACAAAGTTGTCACAATGAGAACCACACCCCAGAATGCCTTGGTTTTCGTCAGTCGGTCATTGGCCAATTTTGATGATTTGTGGATCGATAACATGGATTGGGAGTCTCCAGCCAAAGAATCTCCAGACCTACAGCAGCCCATCCAAAAAAAACCAACGAAAGCGACTTCCGCTCGTGGCAGTTCTCGAAGCAAACCCCCCATGGAGAGCTATCGGATTGCCAATCAATCCATCCGTATTTCGGGACGTATTACCCCCTTTCATGGATCATCCAATGTTGCTCAACGCCGGATCGAGCAATTTATCAGCACCTTGAGATCGATGCCAGAAGTATTGGCCGTCACCGCAGAAACAATGCCTATGGACGCCGATCAAAATGCAATCCTCGATAATACTCGTTTGGCAGATACGAGCGATAAAGCATTATTTGTTATTAATGTAATAATAAATAATGACGGTGATCGCCATGTTCCATAAATCTCCTGAGTCTGCATTGCTTTGGAAAGTATCGTTCATTTTCATCATCGCCATCCTACTGGGAATGGCCGCCGTATGGGGCGGTATGACTTACCGCGATTCCGCGCATCAGCAGATTCAGTCGATTCAGAATGAACTAACCACCATAAAGAATAAAAAAGAATCGTATATCAAAGAATTGGACCTTGTAAAAAATTACAAGCCACTTTATCAAACATTTGTCTCCAAAGGGGTGATCAACCAGGAACCACGGCTTAAATGGTTGGAAACCATCGAACAGATCGGCCAAGGGTTAAAATTAACCAAGCCAGTCCGTTATAAACTTGAGGTACGCAAAGCTTTCGACCCCCCTTTTTCCTTGCCTCAAGGTCACTTTGTTCTTTTTGTCAGCCTCATGACCTTAAATATGGATCTTCTGCACGAAGGTGATATTTTTAGGTTTTTTAATGCTCTTGAACAGCAAGCCTATGGGATTTTCAGTGTCCCCTCGTGTTCCATCAAACGGACAACCACACGGTATCGGTTACAGAATAACGCGGAGTGGACCACCTCCTTGGAGGCGGAATGCGCGTTGCATTGGTTTACCCTCTGGGATAAGGAAGACAAACAATGAAGATTGTTTCTTTTATTTTCCTGGTCTTATCCTGGTGGCACCCCATGATTGACAGCCAAGCCGAAAGCCAAGATTCCCCCTTGCCATCTCAGTCCGAGCCTTCCCAACAAGAATTATCTTTAGGCCGTCTGTTCAACACCCCGGCCCATCGCATGTTGCTCGATCAACGACGCCTGACCCTTTCCCCCGATGGGGATGCAAAATCCATCGAAGATCAAGCGGAAGATATTTCACTTCCTGGGGTTAAAGGTCCGCGATACCTATCGGTCACCGGGTTGATTCTCAATGAGAACGGTGAACGAAAACTCTGGCTAAACGGCAAGGTTGTGGACGCTCAAAAAACATATGATGGCGAGGGTTTTTCCGTCGATTTGGAGTCGGCAACCAACAAAGGCTTGCCGGTATCCTCGGTGGATACGCATGAGAATTATCTGGTCAAGCCGGGTCAGACTGTTGATTTTGTAAAAAAACGGATAACAGCCACCTGGGAGATTCCCGAAAGTGAACGGGCATCAGCGCGTCGAGAACCGCCACCACCGAACCCAAAATCCGCTGCCGTTCCACAAACGAATGGCCCTTCGACGACAAACACATCGTCGGCATCGGATCCATTTCAAGGCCTCCCTCTGTCTCCCGGTTTGGCAAATACTCTGAATGTCCTCCAACAACTCAAAGCCATCCAATCCAGCAGTGCCGCCCCCCCATTGGAGGAAAAACCCTGATGGGTGCCGGTCCGAAAAGACAACCGACTACGGCAACAACCAGTTTGATTCCAGTGCCCGCAATTTGACCAC
Organism: Magnetococcales bacterium; assembly: GCA_015228925.1. GTDB lineage: Bacteria > Pseudomonadota > Magnetococcia > Magnetococcales > UBA8363 > UBA8363. The sequence continues at coordinate 42,482 of JADGCQ010000004.1, forward strand.
ATCGGGGGACATCCACATCAGAATATCATCTCCAGCTTGATAAAACCGTTCAGGATTGGGATTGTCAGGATTATCGCCATCATCGATGATATTTTCTTTTTCTAATGCTGTGGCTGCGGCAAATGGCCTTTTAAGATTTGTGTCCAGGTTCATGGCATAGGCACCATGGCCATTGGGACCATGGGAAATCACCATCACCGGGATATTGGATAACAGCAGTGTGCCACCACCGGAATAGACCTCCATGTCGCCATTGGTATCGAAGTTGTAGCCACCATTCACCGTGAAGGCACTGCTGACGCGATAGGAATAAAAATTCCCCCATTTATCCATGGGTTTGATCCCCAAACTTTGCCATGGCAATAATCCAGTCTGCTGACCATCGGGAGAATCGGTACACAAACCCGTTACGGCGTCTCTGTTTTCCTGACCATCCGCGACAGTCCCCACATACCAGTCTGGACAAGGCAAAGATCCTGTCATAGCAATAAACCCCAATAACACCTGTTCAATCTCCCGCATGGCCTGTTGCGTTTTTTCCAGATTGGCTTTGGCACTTTGAACCCGGATGGCACTTACGGCACCAAGCATCAAGGTTCCCGCCACCGCCAACAGAATGGCCATTTCAATCAAGGTGAACCCCTGTATGGAGTTCATGGAGATGCGCACAAGTCGCCCTGTTGGGATGAATCTGTTCATAATCACCGCAAAAAATCAGAATTTACAATTGAGTCAGAACATTCAAAATTTCAGAACATTTAATGCCCAGGAGCCGATCGTTGAAGGAAGAATTAATAACACCACCAGATTTATCATAAGACTCATCCAGATCAGCATTTGCTCCTTCGAGAAACTCTGGAATCAAGTTCACCGCTGTGACATCACTGGCACGGATCTGGTTAGTCAACGCCTTGCCAGGAGAGAACAGAATGGCAGCATATTTTTCTGGGTCTCCGCTGATGGTGAGGTCAGTCTGGTCGCAAAGAAAGCTCGCTTTGGCGGGGTATCCGGTGCTGAATCGTGACGACAGGGCATACCAGATGGGAGCCTGTTCGCCATCCACCAGAGGTGGCAAACCAAGGGTTTTCCATGGCAAAAAACCGAGGGTCGAACTACATGCCCCTTCGAGAGCATTTTCACCGTAATCATCCAGAGGATCGGCGGTATTGCGATAAAAGCCTTCATAGGGGCAGGGGAGTTTTCCATACGCTTTTGCCGGGGGAGGGGTTTTGGCCGCCTGCATGGCGGCATAGGCGATCAATGCCCTCTTCGCATGGATCAGCGTCACGTTGGAGACTTGATCACCACGGAGTCTTTTACTTTTGATTAATAGCGCATCCAAAGCCAGGGAGAGACCCCCAAGGAGAATGACGGTCATGATGATAATCAGGGCAGCCCCCTGTTGATCACCCAAGGTTCCCCTCTTTGAAACAGTATTGGTTCCAGGACTCAAAAGACACCCACTCGCAGAAGCATCGCACCTTTGCCCAAACAAAATCGTCCTTTAATCGATCAAAAGGTCGTACCAATCGGACAGGTGTAAATTTGATGGCTGTTGATTTTAACGTCACCGATATCATCTTTGATGGCTACGGAAATTTTAAAGTTACCCGCCCCCATGGTACTGGTATTATACAGGCCCAGATACACCCGAATGGTTTTGGCTGTCATATCGTAATAAAACTTACCGCCATCCAATCTTGTACTGCTATTCAGGCCACTCGCCCCTTCAAAATTGGAAGTGACATTACATTCATCACCGTCCAACCCGTAGCTTATGTTTACAGGCCCACCATTGATATCTTGTCCCGACAATCTGAATTCATAACAATTCTCGTTGGGATCGCCCGCGACCGTCAAAACAGAGGCGTAACACAAAGCCTCCGTTGGACTCGCATTAGCCAGCGGACATGCCGGATCAGCGGGAAGATATTGTATGTTTTCCAGCGTCGTATCATGATCAGGAAAGGAGATGGCACCACCGCTCACAGTGACGCCGCTGCTCCGGCTCCAACATCCGGTAGGCAAAGTCGCAGGGATGGTCGTGGTCGTGGTGGTTGATGTCGTGGTCGTCGCACTGGTCGATGTCGTCGTCGATGTTGTGGTCGTGGTCGTGGTCGTGGTCGTGGTCGTCGTCGTAGTCGTAGTCGTGGTCGTGGTCGTAGTCGTTGGCACCGCCGTCGTTGTCGTTGTCGTCGTTGTTGTCGTTGTCGTGGGTGCCGTCGTCGTCGTGGTGGTAGGTGCCGTCGTGGTTGTCGATGCACAAGTCATGCTGTGACCGGCTTCCATCAATTTATATTTTAATTTGAGTGGAGAAATATACATGACCAAATCGTCCCCAGTGGCGACGACATAGGTATCATCGTTATCAGCGTTATCCACTTCATTGGCTGCGGTGATGGGCATTCGGGTAATATAAGTGGGTGGTCCTGGGGGAGTAGGAGTGATTCGTCCCTCCCCATTCTTGCCATGGGAAACCACCACCGCCGGAATGTTTGATCCGGCAATCTGGCCCGAAACCGTATTCACTCGGACAGTTAAAGCCGCTGTCGCCGAACAATCGATGGTTGCGTTGCTGTAGTCCGGGTCAACATGATAGCTGAAATAGCCTACCCAGGGATCCAACTTATTGACTCCCAGGTCGGCCCATGGAAGTACTCCGTAAGGATTTCTACAAGAACCGGAACCATCCTTATCTCCCACCCCATCATACTCGGTTTCAGCCACATCGCTGGCATCAACCCCAACATCCGGGCAAGGCAGACGACCCGTCGTCGTGGCATACCCGACCAGGGCTTCATCGATCACCTGCATGGAAATGTCGTTTTTTTCCCGTTGCCGTTTATCCTGCATATTGGAGAAAGTGGAGACAGAACTACCAAGAACCACCCCTAGAATGACGAGGACAACGGAAATTTCAATCAGGGAGAAACCGCTACCCCTTTGATTGGGCATGCAGTTCTGAAGGTGGGATTTGATTCTGGAAGTGGACGGTTGGTTCTTCATTGTTTCTTCGTTTTTATGGGCTTCTACAGCTTTTTCCGAACGAACCCCTCCCCTTTACCATAGTATTGGGGTAGGATGTGCGATCCTTTGTCGAGGAAGGGCAAACAACGACACCCACGAGCAGGATACTCTATCCATGTATTGGCCGACAATCCAGGGAAATTTGTTTCCTTTTTGCCTCAAAATATTCCTTTAATAATTTATAACCGTTAGGGTCACGTAGCCTGAACGATGATCAATGCCGACAATAATAGCATCAACGCTCTTTTTCTCAATCATGGCAGAATCCTGTGGATCATTGCCCGCATGACTGTTTGGGAAAATGGTTTAAACCGTCTGCCATGGGCGGTGTTATTGGTTTTGAGTATGGGAATCGGGCTGGCTTATTTTCTGGGGGCCGTCGCCATCACCGAAGAGGCGATGATACAAGGTGCGGTAACGGGTGCTTTTTTCCGGTTTTGTGCGGTGTTTTTGTTAACCATTGCCGTGATCGCCAGCGTGGCCAGAGAGTTTAACGACCGAATGGTGGATACAACGTTAGCCCTGGCCATCCCCCGTGCCGTCTATTTTGGCGGTAAATTGATCGGCTTTATAGTAACCGCCATTCCCATGGCGGCAATTTTTGGCCTCATCTTGATCCCTTTTTCCCCCTGGGATCAGGTGGTTTTGTGGAGCATTTCCCTGGGTTGCGAACTCATCCTTATGGCCGCTCTCAGTCTTTTTTTGGTTCTGACCCTGACTCATGTTACCCCCGCCCTGGCAGTTGCCATGGTAACCTATCTGTTGGCACGATCCATGGGGACCATGGTGCTGATAGCCAGTGGCCCCTACGCCCAACTTGAACCCATGCCCGGCAAACTGCTCTTGCCAGTTCTCCAATGTCTTTCCTGGCTGCTTCCTGATCTGGGACGGTTTACCTCCGGGGAATGGCTGGCCTATCACACCGGAAGTTTGCATGATTTGGGAAACATCGCCATGGAAACCATCATCACCCTTTTTCTTCTTTGTGGGGCAGGACTCTTTGATCTTTATCGGAAAGACATTTAGATCCAATACCGCTTCCTCCTCCCGCACACCGCCTCGACAACTCTTGGTGCTTTTGGTGTTAGGGGTTGTCGTGCAGTTGCTATGGGGCAGCACGCGACCACCACTCACCGCCAAGGCCGAGGATTTACCACAACCACCAGCGCAACAATGGTTGCAGCTTGGAGCCTTCGGAGATCAAGTGACTTTGGCACGTATTCTCATGCTGTGGTTGCAAAATTTTGACAACCAACCGGGTCTGGCCATCCCCTTCCGTAATCTGGACTATGCCAACTTGGAAAAATGGCTCGCATTGATTCAAACCTTGGATCCACGCAGCGAATATCCCCTGTTTGCCGCCCTTTATATGTACGCTGGCACCCCCGATCCCAAGCGAACCCGGATCATGCTGGAGTTTATCCACCGCCAGTTCCACGGCAACCCGGAACAACGTTGGCGGTGGCTTGCTTTTGCTGCCGTCCGCGCCCGCCACCGCCTCAATGATCCCCAGCTCGCCCTGCTTTACCTCAACGCACTGCTCCCGGAAATCAAACAAGGGCATCTTCCACAGTGGGTATTGGGTGTCCGTTTGAGCCTACTCCAGTCAACGGGTCAATTGGAAAGTGCCCGCCAGTTGGTCGGTGGTCTGCTCACGCATGGGGAGATTCATTCGCCCACAGAAATTACTTTTCTTTCCGATTGGCTCAAAAAACTAGAAGAAGGGGTGGTATTTGACCGATAAAGTTAACAATTGGTAGAAGTTACACAAATCACAATATGTTAAGTTCCAAGCAAAACTTCCGCAGGAATATGCAGTTCCTTGTGCAAATTGATCATCATCTTCTTCGAAAGGGGACGGTTCCCGGACAGGATTTCAGAAACCTTAGATTTTGGGCCAAGCATCGGCTCCAAATCTTTTCTCGTCAATCCCATCTGATCCATACGGAACTTGATTGCTTCAATAGAGGTAGGATTATCAATGGGGAAGTGTTTGTTCTCATAGGATTCCACCAGGGTTACCAACACATCAAGAAGATCACCATCGGACGTATCTGATTCAGCATCCATCAAATAGCTGACCCTTTTGAGAGTCAACTCATAGTCCTGTTCTGTTTTGATTGGTTTGATGTCCATTATACGGTCTCCATATCGATTGCATCGTACTGCTTATGGGTTCCAATAAAGCGGATATAGACTACCCCGAATGGATAGTTGATTTTCACCAACAGTCGGTATGCGTTGCCATGGATGTTAAAAACAATGCGACTATTCTTTAAAGAACTGGCATTTCGGTATTGTGCTTTAACATCTGTCCAACTTTTCCAGTCTGCCTTCTCCGCTTCTTTGTACCAAGCTTTGAGGGGTTGTTCGCTGTCGGCGTAGATTGACTGTCCCCAGAAGTCCCGCAAAGTCTTGATAGCAATAACTCTCATGGGAACAATCTATCATATTCCCATTTTGGGAACAAATATTTTTTACGGTCTTGCCAAAACCCTGATGATTTTGGTGCATCCAAGAATCAGGCTATAGCCGCAAAAAAAATGCGCCAACTGAACGATCTTCATTCGCCTCTATGGGGCTGGAAGTGTAGAATGAAGCCTGTTTGAAAGCAGAACCTTTCCAGCACGCGCCAACCTATTAACTGTAGGAAATCTGATCCATCATGATCATTCTCCCCAGAAAAACACATCAAGCCGGTTTCTCGCTGATTGAAATTGCCATTGTCCTGGTCATCATTGGGCTTCTGCTAGGTGGGGTCATGAAAGGACAAACCATGGTTCAAAACACCAAAATCAAACGCATCGCTACCGATACCCAATCAGTCCAAGCGTCCATCCACGCCTATTCAGACACCTATTGGCAATTGCCAGGGGACGACAGCGGTGCAGTTGCCCATTTCACGGCGGCGGTGGTTGGTCCTGGCGATGGCGATGGTAAAATAGAGGGATTGTTTGAACCCGCCGACCTGGACGCAGATGAAACGGCCCGTGCATGGAGTCATTTGCGTTGCGCCAACCTGATCAAAGGATCCTGTGTTGCTGCCGCCACCGCAAGCGTACTGCCGCGAAACCCGGTGGGTGGTATTGTTGGCATCGCAGATGGCCGTGCCTCTTCTGCCACCGTCCTGGACATGACAACAATGGCTGTGTGCATGACTAACATTCCGTCAACGGTCGCTGAGGCCTATGACACCCTCCAGGATGATGGTGTCGGCACCTCCGGTGACGTTCTCGGCAGCGCAAACGGTGCCGCAGCTGCGGATGCGACACCGAGTAATGCAACAGCCTACACTGCCGGTCAAGTCGTTTATGTATGTTCCGGTTTTTAATTAAAATGTGACGACGTTCACACCCCCCCTTGACAAACGTCATCCTAAGCGAAAGCATGGGATCCATGGAGGCCCCGTGAAACCTAGATTCCCGCTTTCGCTTAGAATGACGGGGTCTGAACGGTTACGACAAAGGAGGACGACGGGGTACCTGCCAACATTATGAAGCAGTCTGTTTAAGTTCACACCGCTCCTCAGTGGTGTGCATGAGATGTGATTGATTTGTTGAAAATCTGATAGACTACAGGAAAGTCTCATGCCGGAAAGTGACGAAAAACGCCATAATGATCAGTTCGACGTCCCATGGAAAGATATTCTGGATGCCTATTTGCCTGATTTTCTGGAGTTCTTTCTGCCTGTAGCGTTTGCCGAAATCGACTGGAGTCGAGGGTTTGAGTTCCTGAACACCGAATTTGCTCGCATCTCCCGTGATGCCGACATCGGTGATCGGCGAATGGACAAGTTGATCAAGGTGTGGCAACGCGATGGCAAGGAGTTTTGGGTTCTCATCCACATTGAGATTCAGGGAGACAGGAAAACGAATTTTGCCTCAGGAATGTATGTCTTCCAGTATCGGGCCTATGATCTCTACCAAGTGCCGGTAGTCGGTTTGGCTATCTTGGCTGATGAGGAGGTTGGATGGCGGCCAACGGAATTTGGTTATGAAATGTGGGGAACGAAACAGAGCTATCAGTTTACTTCTGTAAAGCTGTTGGACTATTCGGAAAGCGGGTTGGAGCAGTCCACCAACCCGTTTGCAGTTGTCACGTTGGCGCATCTGCATGCCAAGAAGACCAAGCATCTGGCAGAGGACCGCTATGTGGTCAAAAGGCGGATGATTTTTGGGTTGTACCGAAGAGGTTTTAGTCGCAAGCAGGTGATTGATCTATTTAACTTTATCGACTGGGTGATGCATTTGCCGAAAAAGCTTGATGATCGGTTGAACGCAGAGATTCTTGAACATGAGGAGAGCCAGAAAATGCCTTACATTTCGAGTATGGAACGGTTTTTGGAAGAACGGGGCGAAAAAAAAGGTGAGGCAAAAATGTTGGCGCGCCAATTGCGGAGCCGTTTTGGTGAATTACCAACGTGGGCCAGCGAAAAGCTTAACAAAGCCGAACCGCCTTTTCTGGAGGAATGGGGACTTAGGATCTTGGATGCTAAATCACTGAACGCAGTTTTTGCAGACCGGACATAACGGCGACCATTCTCCGGGATTGGCCACTGTCGCTTACGGTCGCAATTGGCACCCTATTTAAGGGTAAATAATTTCCGACAAATTGCCATCGACCAAGCGGGGGTCTGAAGTAGGTCCGCAGGTGTCTCGAAGTATCGGAAAAACAAAATTTTCGATCGAATCTGATTAAATTGAGCCGGAACTGTAAAGGCCACGTGGGAAAACGAGCTGTTTGGAAACATCCTGTTATTTTTGGATTCTGGTTTTGTCTTTTTTTTGCCCGAATGCCATCATGTCCGGCATGGTTTAGGTGGCCGTAACAAGGATCAAGGGGTACGGTCCACATCCGGCAAACCAGCCACCGGATGAAAAACCCGATGGACATAATGCAGGATCGCAACAAGTTTTTCATCGGACAGAACCGATTTCCACGCTGGCATAGATGTGCCGGGAATTCCATCGCGCAGAGTCGCCAGTAAAGTCGTCGCCGTTTGCCCATCCATAAAGGTTTTAGCGGTAAGATCGCGTGGATGCGGCTCAAGAAACCGGCCAATCCAATTCTTACCAGTCCCGTCGGCGGCATGGCAAAAAGCACAATTTTTTTGGAAAAGCGTCTCCCCCAACCGTTCCACCGGCGTCAGATCGGCCACAACAGCAGGAAGGTCATGAACGGCATAAATCGACGCCCCACTCACCCCGTCAATTTTGCCCACCGTTTCTGGCGTCACGCCATTGCGCGGAAAAGAGACCGGCCTTGAATCCCAAATCGGTCCCTCTTCCTCCACCCGCCCACGATCATGGCAGGTGATACAGGCTGAAAAAAAAAGTTGCTTGCCCTCACGCTGCTCTACCGTCAGTTGATCATCGGGGGTATCCAACGCCAACGCCCCGGTTGCAAACGGAAAGGCCACGGCATACCGTTCATGATTGTCCCAACCATTGGCTTTGGTGTGATAGCGGGTATTGGAAGCATGGCGAACCATGAACTCCCAACGGACAAAATCGGCAACCTCTGCGATTTCGTCTTTACCGAGAATGGTGCCAAACCCCGCCATGGCACTCCCAGAAATACCGGAGGTAATGACGGTCACCATCCGTTCACGAGAAAGCTCACCAGGAGAAGTTGCCAGAAAATTGCGCGGTTTGGGGGAGAGAAAACTGCTGGCCAACGTTTGCGCGTCTCCAGAGTAACCATGGCAAAAATAGCAGCGGAAATTATAGATCTTCCGCCCCCGCTCATGATGTTGGGCATCCCACCCATCCTCGGCAACCACCGAATTCACCGATCCCGCCACAACGGGAAGGCTTTCCAACCCCTGTGCCATCGCGGGATGGTTGACCAACAACCCCAGCCCAATCGTCAAAGCCGCCTGCAATACCACGATACCATCCCACTCAGCCAAAGAATTCCAACGCCGAACCTGAAAAGATCACCACCATAGAGGATATGGCTGTTAGTCAGTGTTGCACATCCTTCCCTGAGCCTTCACCGCCCGTTTCCATCTTTTTAAGTTCTTCGTTATGGCCCGGTTTGATAAAAGTGAGAAACACATATTCACCAACATTGGCGATTTCCTGGGGAGACAAAACCTTTTCCCAGGCAGGCATTTCGCTACGCACCATCCCCTTGGAAATCACTTCAAACAAGCGTGGCCGATTGTATTTGTGCTGCGACGCCGGGTGACGGAAATTACGCGGCTTAGGCTCGATAAACTCTGCTCTCGGACCTCGGCCATCCCCATTTTTTCCGTGACAGACGGAACAATTGGCCAGATAAAAACGCATCCCCCATTCCGCATCCCCCTTCAAACTCTGCGGCATAGGCTCCCGCATGGCCACAAGATCCAAAGACCCCTCTTTTTCCTCCTCCGATAACGCAGCCCCACTTTCCCCCTTTTCAGCCCCTTTCTCAACCGACTTTTCCCCCTCCTGGAACATAAACGCGCCGCGAATGTAATGCACAACCGCCACAATCTCCTCCTCGGACAAACGGCCTGACCATGCAGGCATCGCCGTTTCGGGACGACCAAACCGCACCGAGAACAACATGCGTTCGAGGGAAAGTTCCTGACGGGCCTTATCATCCGTAAAATTACGTGGCGGGGGAGTCAGTCCACTTTGTGCCCATACTGCGGTGTCGCCACTGTCCCCGTGACATACCGAGCAATTTTGGGCAAACAAACGTCGGCCAAGGCTCGCATTCTCCGAACGAATGGAAGGCATAAGCCGATCCTGGATATAATCAATAACACCCTCAATCTGGGCCTCTGTAAGAATACGGCTCCAACTCGACATTGCCGTCCCGGGACGCCCATCCCGAACGGACTTGATCATCCGCTCCCGGGTCAATTCTACCAAACCGGAAGCATCGTTGAATTTCCGCGGTGGCGGATTCATTCCCCCGGAAATTGTAGAACTCCCTTCACCTTTTCGCCCATGGCATGATGCACAATATTTCTGGTACGTCTCGTGGGGAGAGTTCTCGGTTGCAGATGCCGACAAAACCGATAGAAAAAAAATAACCGCAACGGAGAGAAAAAGTTGTAACATGATCATCATTCCCTGTCTGTTTTCCCTTGAACATGCCTCTGTCATGGGTCAACCTTTCTGGCAAATTTACTTGAACAAATATCAAGGTATGGACTATAACACATGGCACGGGCAAAGTTCTATTGGCAATACCGCTCCAAAGAGGAAAGATGCATCCCATTTCGTCAACTATCCCCCCCCTGACTGTCATGTAACGGGAGATTACCCATGTACAACTCGGTTTCATTGAGGATCATGCTGGCATGCTTTGCCCTGCTACATCTGGTGTCGGGGTGTGTTACAACGCCCAAGAAAGCGGATGATTTACCCGAACTGGTCTTTCCCATCCCTCCCGACCAGGCACGTATGGCTTACGAACGGACCATCTTCGGCAGTGCCGACAGTCTGCCCAAAGAGAGTTCCACATCGTCTGAGCTTAAATCCATACTTTCCGGCGAATCGGACACTTCCGGCAAAGCCTTCGGCAAACCCTATGGCATCGCTGTCGCCAAGGGGGTCGTTTTTGTCTCCGACACCATTCATCGGTCGGTCATGCGATTTGACCCCGGTCACGGCGAATTTTCCGAGATCGGTAAAAGTGATCCGGGTACTCTGACAAAACCCATGGGCCTCTCTGTGGACGCAAAGGGCAATCTGTACGTCATGGACGCAACCGCCAAGCGGGTCATGGTCTATGACAATGCCGGAAAATATCTCCGTTCCATCGGGAAAAGGGAGGATTTTGATCACCCTTCCTCCGTCGCTGTCAATCCCGAGGGAACCCGCGTCTTTGCTGTGGATACCGCCGGCCCGCGCAGCACCCCAGAATTCCACCGTATTCGCGTTTACGATGCCACCAATGGAAATTTTCTCCATGACATTGGCCGTCGCGGCAGTGGCGATGGCGAATTCAACCTGTTGCGTGATGCCACCGTTGGCAAGGATGGACTCCTTTACGTCGTCGATGGTGGTAACTTCCGGGTTCAAGTTTTCAACCAGGATGGCACCTTCGTGAAAAAATTCGGTGAGGTGGGCCGACATCTTGGCCAGTTTGCCCGTCCCAAGGGAATCGCCACGGACAGCGAAAACAACCTGTACATTTCCGACGCATCCCACGGAAATTTCCAAATCTTTAACAAAGATGGACAACTTCTCCTTTTTGTCGGAGACCGTGGCAAAGATACCGAACGGGCCAAATACCTCCTTCCCTCCATGATCTCTGTCGATGAAGACGGTCGGGTTTACATGGTTGATCAAGGTTATCGAAAGGTAGACGTTTACCGCCCCATATCCCTGGATACCAAGAGCGGTTTCCTTGGAAAAGCCTATGAAACCCTCAGCAAGATGAAACCTTCAAAAAATCCCAAAGACCCAACCCCCGCCAAACCGCAAGGGGATACCCCGGCTGCGCAGGTTCCAGAAAAAGCCTCAACACAATCGACCACCACCCCTCCTATTCAGACGGCCCCAGCACCAAAAACGACGGCACCACAGACTGCGGCACCCCAAGCTGCCGTCCCAGCACCAGAAATCGCAAAGCCTACAGTGACAACAACCCAAGTGCCAACACCAAGCACTCAGGTAGCCAGTCCACCTGCAAAACCATCCGATGGCACCAAGCCAAGCTTTCAGCTCAAAGGAGACTCCAAAATAAGAAGGCTTGGCGAGCATTGACCTGACAGGATGAAATCCTGATATTTCTAGGGCGTGTTGACATTGGCTCATTTGTTGACACGCCCTAGAAAATTAACTTATCTTTCCGATACGTTCGATTTTCACCAACTCATTGTTGGGAGAAAACCAGATTAATGGTATCTGAGACGCTCTTATGCTCATTGGCGGCATGATTGAAGATTGCTATCGCTGCGGAAATGGTTTTCCCTTGGCCGAGAATTGCGTCATCATCGTGTCCCGTGTTCAGTAGACGCGACATTTCCAGATACCAAAACCCTTCCTTCCATACCCCTTGCGCAACAACATCGGCAATACTTCCAGAAACTTTCCCGGTTAACGTAACACTCGGCACTTCATCTTCCTGGTGTAGTTTTGGGGCTTTGTTGTTGATATAGAAAGCATCGCCTGCATCACTGCGATTCATAATATACACAACGCCAAAGGGGCTGTCATATTCGGCGGCCCCTTCAATCGGCTTCTGGGTAATCGTTTGGTGACGATCTTCGGCAAGACCGGCGGCATTGGTTCGCCCAGCAGACCAATGCCATAGATCAACACGATAATCTTTGTTACTTAACATGCATGAGTCATAATCACCGTCCAATTGGAAACGAACAGCAAAACCATCATCAAACTTCTTTTTGTCTTTTTGATAGCTCGTATCATTCCAACGCCAGGGACGGAAACTTGTATCCGCAGCCTTATCCGGCCAACGGGCAGCTAAATAAAATCGATCTCCGAAAACTCCGACCCTGATTTCTACATCCACCATGCCTGTTACATTGCCAGGATCTTGCTCCAAGGCCGGATTCACCGTTGTCATGAATACCTGTTTTGTAAGACCGGGCCATTCATCCACTTGCCCATCGACGACGGGAGCTGCACTCAAAACAGGTACATTCAAAGTTCTCGCTTGGCCAAAGGTTGTCGGTTTCATGGGGGCAGCCCCGTCCTTGGCTGCAACCGTGGATGACCACGCAAAAACCAACAGCAGTAACGTAAGGACAGCCACCCCCCAATCCGGTACAAGACTCTTTGGAAAATGCTTCAACTGCGAGATGTAAATGTTGAATTTATTCAATTTGTATCCCTCCCTCCATCCCCTGCTTGCGATGGTCTTCAATCGTACAATACGCCGTATAGCTACCCTTTGTTACAGGCACGAAAAATAATTCCAAAGCACCATTGGGAACAATCTCCAAAGCGATCACATGGGGTGCTTTGATCTCCCCCTGACCAGGGGCCTCGATTTTGCGTGTGCTGATGGCCATGTAAAACTCTGGTGCAGTAAAATAATGTTTCTTTTCCCCTTCATTTTTCAGGACCAGCTTGTAGGCTTTCCCAGCCTTAAAGCTGAGGTGATTGGGGGTATAACTGTGTTCGTCGAGAGTTACTGTAATAGTCTCCATTTCCTTCCAATTGGCTTCAGAAACAATTTTATCACGCTGAGCAATAGGATCCAATACGTCTGCGTTGGCAACCATGCTACTGACAGTCAACAGGGCAAACATTGTCCTTACGGCAACCTTGATTATTTTCACGTTATGTTTCTCCTCAATGATAGGAAATTGATTGATTCTCCGAGCTAATAAATCTTGCCAATAAAACGGCTGCTGTAGGGGGGAAGAAGTTTTTGGATCGTGATCAGATGGTCGCGGATTCGCTTCCAACCGGATTGGTCATTCACTTCGTTGAGATCAATCGCACCAACCGCAGACCGAATATCCAAAGCCCGCTGCCGCTCTCCCCGCGACCAAGCTTGAATCATATCCAGCGATTTATGCTTGTTTGTAAGATTGGGATGTTGGTCACGAAAATCAAGGTCTGCGATATGATCGGCATGGGAGCCAAAAGACATCAAGATAGAACGCACATAGTTGACCCAGAGACGATCTGCGATGAGTAGCGCGACGAGATTAACCAAGAGGGATACGCCGACAACCCAGCCGGTTTCGTGGAGCATGATCGTAAAAACATCCGAAGATGTGTCTTTGTGAATACGGTAAATGTTGGCATCAATCAGGGTGCTAAAACGGTGATAAAGGTAAACCAAACCAAGGGAAATGATGGTCAATTCAAGTATTAAGAGGGCCAAAAGCATCCGCATCTGAATTTTGTAATCCACATAGCGGATTCCCAACTGACTGAAGGAAAAAGAGAGAATCGGTCGTTTGGCCAATGATTTTCTTTTATTGGGATTGTCCATCGTGTTAAATCCTCACAGATCGTGGCAAATCAGGCACAGTTCCGATTGTCCTTTGGGTACGACCAAACCACCATGCTCTTTGCTGTAACCGACATGGCAGGAGATACATCCTATCTTACCATCGGGTAAAACGACAGCCTTAGGCAACTGATCGATGGGACGATAACCGCCATAGGATGTCGCAGCTTGGTAGGATCTGCCGATAGGATGGTTTATAGAACTAGACTTATGGCGCATCAATCCTTGGGAATCGATGCCCACTTGGTTTGTATCGGCCTGCTCATCATGGCACCCCATGCATTGGAGAGAGAAAGGGTCCAGATTCAAGTTTGGAGGTGCGTTTCTGGCATCCAGGTGACCGGCTCCCGTGAGAGAGATCCCCTGATCAGGCATTTTTTCAAAAAAAGCCTTGTCATGACAGGCCAGACAAAAAGCGGCACCCGCAAGCTGGGTTCGCATCAACCCTGTTTGAACTCCATGAACATGATGACAGGAACTACAGGTCAAGTCACCTTTCCAATCGAGTGGATATTCCTTGGCCAAGGGCCGTTTTGGGGAAAATCCGCTGGGGTGACTGAGAAGAATGGCTTGAGCATGACAACCGCCACACAATTTTTCCTGACTGGCAACCAGCACTGCGGCGTTGGCCGATGTCACCTCGGTAGCGACATGGCACAGAGTACAGGGAGTGGTTGCCATGTGGGTTGCAGTCGTGCGGGCCGATCCCCACAGAAAAAAAATGATCAGAGCAGGGGAAAAGGCAACAGCCCATTTCTTATAATTTAACAAGGCTATCCAATTCCTTGATTTTTTCTAGGTTATGTTTCAATCCATCGCCCAAATTGGGTTGTTCCAGTTCCAACTGCGCCAGAGCCAGGTCCACCAGCTCGCTAAAGCTGTCATAGTGATATTGTAAGCGGTTGGCAGCCCCGGCCAGTCTTAATTGCTCATTCTTAAGGTCACCGGAGTCTGTCAGACCATCCACGGTACAAGGTCCGTTTTCAATCTGGAGTATCAGGTTTTGGGTAAATTGGTGCAGAGGACCGGCAACACGGTAAGTGCTGTAGACGGCAATCAACCAAGTGACCAGCCCCGTCATAGCCAACAATATGGAACCGGAAGTGATGAGTGCTGGTTTAAGTTGTTGCCGGGTCATGATCAGAGAATGGAACATGCTCGCATAGCTCAAGCCTGGAGCGTAATCGATGTAATAAAGGATGGCAGAGAAAACAAGACCAGAGGAAAGGCCCGTCCACAGGGCAAGCTTGGCTACTAGGTGAAGATGAGCCACCATGACAGGGGAACTGGTGGGTTCAACTGTGGAAGTGGCATCTGGCATTTAGAATTCCCCCCTAAATCAGAATTCTTCATTGCTGGCTGAACGTTTGGGTTTCCCTCCCGACGGCTTACCAGAAAGTCTGCCAAGTCTACATCAACCTGGAGAATACGGGTACTGTTTTTTTGTTAGGCGGTCAGCTTTCAGCACCAATAACTAGGTAGTCCAGATCGACTATATTGCCAAAAACCGATCCATAAGTTGGCAATATTTGGCAACGGCAACAAAAAACGGCTTCAGAGCATCTACTCTGAAGCCGTGTAACATCTTGTCTTATAAGTAGTTTCAATGGTGGGCGGCACAGGGATTGAACCTGTGACCCCTGCCGTGTGAAGGCAGTGCTCTCCCGCTGAGCTAGCCGCCCGGACCTGCCGGGTGCATCATATTCCTCTTGCCCGAACCCTGCGTAAGCCTTATACATGCAGTGGTGTGATCATGTCAACAAATCACGGCCAACACAAAACAACGAAACGCAGCTACAATGAATATTGCTGACCTTACCGCCACTCTGGAATATTGGTTGACCGCCGGTGTTGATGTCCTTTCTGGTGAGCGGTTGCAGTTTCCTCAGCATCCCAAACCCTACCAAGAATCCATCACATCCGCTACCAGTCGCTCCCGACCATCACACCCCCCCGTCCATCCGTCGCACGACCCAGACCATCCAGAGGGAAAAACACCCCTAACACCACCGACCACCCCCCGCCCCCCCGCAAAACCAGCCCCCCTGGCAACGCTTGTCACAAAAGCACTCCCTCCAGAAGAACGTGCAATCAAACTCGCCGCCATGGCCCAATCCCTCGCCCAGTGTACCCAATGCAATCTGGCACACATGCGGACCAATATGGTATTCGGTGTTGGTAGTGCTGTGGCCCCTGTCGTCTTCGTCGGCGAAGGACCGGGTGCCGAAGAAGACCTGCGTGCCCAACCCTTCGTCGGTGATGCCGGAAAACTCCTGGATAAAATGATTCATGCCATCCAACTGCAACGCAAACACATCTATATCGCCAACGTCGTCAAATGCCGCCCCCCAGCCAATCGCAACCCTTTACCCCCCGAAATAGAACAGTGCCAACCATTCCTGTTTGAACAACTGGAAACCATTCGACCGAAAGTGATTTTCGCACTGGGAAAGTTTGCCATCGCCTGTTTGACCGGATTATCTGGACCCATCGAAACAATCAGAGGACAAACACCCCTCTGGCGCGGTATTCCAGTCATTCCCAGCTACCACCCCGCTTTTTACCTGAGGACGCCATCCCGGAAAAAAGCGGCCTGGGAAGACCTTCTACGCCTTAAAGCAATGCTCGCCGAACCAGAATCAACCCCATCATCAACGTCGCCGCCAAAACCCAATGGTGAAAATGAGAACGACCGTGTAGATTTCCAATCGTCCAACCACCATGAGGATGGCTAACAATATTTTACCCACTTCGGGTACCGCTGCAAAATTACTCGCTGGTCCCACAGTACCAAATCCTGGGCCGACATTGGAAAAACAAGTCAAAGCAGCACCAAAGGCACTCACCGGATCCATACCCAGAAGAATTAAAATAACCATGGATCCCAATACCAACACTATCGCCAATAAAATCATGGCCACGCAAGCCTCCACCATGTCTCTCGGGACGGTCTCCCGATCCACCTGTAAATGGATGATTCTAAGGGGGGTCAACAGCCGACGACACACAACCGCGACGGTCTTGAGAAGCACAATAACACGGATTACCTTGACACCCCCCCCTGTGGAACCCGACATGCCGCCAATCACCATCAGCCCCCCCAAAATCGCTTGAGCAAGAAATGGCCATTGGGCATAATCCGAGGTGGCAAACCCCGTCGTTGTCATAATCGAAACTACCTGGAAAAACCCTTCCCGTAATGCCGTTTCCAAGTCGGGATGCGTCCATAGGCGACTTAACGCAATAACCAAGCTTGAAACCACAATCAAACCCAGGTAAACGTGTAATTCCGATGTATTCAGTATGCGGAAGTTTCGGCGGAATAACACATGATAGTGGATCATAAAATTGATCCCACCCAACGTCATGAATACAATCGCAACCCACTGAGCTGCGGCAGAAAAGGCACCAAAACTGGCGTTTCGTGTTGAAAATCCCCCCGTGGAAAGCGCGGTCATCGCATGGTCCAACGCCTCCAGCCAGTCCATTCCGACCCCATAAAATCCCACGGTAGCCAAAAGCGTATAGCCCAAATAAATGCCCCACAATATGCGTGCCGTGGAAATTAAACGTGGCGTAAAACGATCTTTGCTCGGCCCAGGCACCTCCGCCTTCATGATCTGCATCCCCCCTACTCCCAGCGCAGGCAGGATCGCCAAGGCCAACAACAACATCCCCATACCCCCCAGCCATTGTGTCAAACTGCGCCAGAAAAGCATCCCCTTGGGCCAAACTTCCACATCGGTCAATATCGATGAACCCGTCGTGGTATAACCCGCCGATGCCTCAAAAATGGCATCCACCCATCCCAACAGCCCCGAAGCCACAAAAGGGACCGCGCCGGCCACAACCGCCACCAACCATCCCAGACTGACAATCATGAAACCATCGCGAGAATTGAGTTCACCACGCATATTACGGGTAAAATACAGCCCCGCCAAACTGGGAATCCCAGTCACCGCCACCGCACAAAAAAAAGGCCACGTAGACTCACGAAACCACCAAGCAACCCCTCCCGGAAACACGAGAAAAAAGGCCAAAATCAGCAGTAACGCCGCAAGAACCCGAATAACCATCAATCCGTTCATGTAGAGACCTTGACCGCCAAGACATCATCGATCTGAGACACCAGGTCGGTGGCACACAAGATGAGCGCATGGTCATCCTCATCCAGCAAGGTGGCTCCATTGGGGACGGTAACGCGATTGTTGCGTACCACCGCCGCAATCAAAATCCCCTTCGGAATCTTCGCCTTGGCTAAAGTGACATGAGCCAACCGACTGCCAGATTCAATTTTAGCCATAAATGCCTGAAGACGCCCATTCATCATGGGAGCCGATTTGATGATATTCCCTTTGCGGAGTGAACCGAGAATTTCTCCAACCGTCGCCCCCTTAGGGCTGATAGCGGATTCAATGCCATAATCTCGCGCCAGAGCCAGATAACTCTCATTGTCCAACATGGGGATGACCGTTGGAATCCCTTGGCGAATAGCCGCCAATGCAACTAAAAAATTGACCTCCTCACGGCCAGCGACAGCCACCAACGCAGCGGGGTGACCGACCATATTCATGAGAAAGGTCAGATCGGTGGCATCCGCATTCATGATGAATGCGTCGGGGAACATGTCTGCCAGGACATGACAACGATCAATTGATTTTTCGATGAATGTGATGTTTGAATAGCCACAGGCGGACAGCCCCATCCCCACACGAACCCCAATTCCACCGCCACCGACAATAATGACACTGCTGCGGCCATAGGAACGAATACCCAGGAGCTTGTACATGTCTTTGCCCACGGCAGTGGCATCGAACGTGATGTAAACACGGTCGCCGACACTAAGAACGGTTTCACCCGAAGGAAGATGTACCTCACCGTTTTGTTCAGCGGCAACGATGAGCGGAATCTTTCTACCTGCCTTGGCCAATTCACGCAGTGGGGAACCAATCAATAGGCTCTCGTGTCCAAGTTTGAAGCCCGCCAATTTGATCGCCCCGTCAGGAAAAGGGATCACTTCAATAGCAGATGGGACGGTCAGCAATTGTACAATCGCATCGGTAGCCGCCTGCTCAGGATTGAAAATACGGGTATTGTGGAACCGATCTGCCTGCCATAACCGCGCTTTGGATGTGTATTGTTCTCCACGGATGCGCGTAAATATACGGGCATTTTCGTTTTGGGCATGCGTGATCAAGGTCAAGACAATGTTTGTCTCATCCGAATTGGTCACGGCAAAAACCAAATCGGCCTTCTCAATATCTGCATCTTCCAGGACATCATCGGATGATGCATTCCCTTGAATCACCTGCACATCAATCTTTTCCTGGATCTTGGTGACCGCTTCTCGACTGGAATCGATAATGGTAACGTTATGCGTTTGCTCCGAAAGGTGCCTTGCCAAAGTGACGCCGACCAATCCGGCACCGAAGATGACAACATTCACTGTCTGTTTCCCTTGCGTTGCGTCACATTACAATGGCCACGCTGTGGCAAACGTTTCCCCGATACGTCTCCATCGATATCCACCCCATGAAGAGCCGCCACATTAGATTGCAACGATTCTGAAATGTCAAATTAGAAAAAAATCAATTTTCTATGCCCTGCCCAGGTTGTCCCAAAATGACGATGCGCCCGACAAACCCAATCGCCATAAGATTGGCCAACACGGCGATGATACCGATTCTCTCATATCCGATGATCGCTCCGTGAACATCCTGCGTGATGAGTAAACCCGACAACAAAGTTGCCAATCCCATAGAAAGAGACTGAACTGTCGTATTCAAAGACATGAATGTTCCACGAAGGACGGGCTGAGCCGATGAAACGATGATGGTCATGGCTGGAACCATCCGTCCTGAAATCAATACAAAAAAAGACGTTGTGCAAAGGAGCCAGACGGGCAAGGGGACGGTGCCAATATGGGTTACAACCCAAAGTGGACCAATCGCCAACGATGCAACCCAGCGATAGATGCGTACTTTACCCCATCGATCCGCAAATTTACCGATAAGTCGTGAGGAAAACAGCGTTGCCGCCCCGCCACAGAGATAAACGTAGGGAATATCGTCGGTCGAAATGCTAACATTATTCACGGCATAGATGGTGATATAGGGGATGACGGTAAATCCAGAAAAAATAATAAGTCCCGAATAGAATAACGCACGCCGATGATTGGTATCACGCAACACGGCAAACAATGCCGAAAAGGGGTATGCCGTTTTTTTTCCTTTCATGTGGTGACGTATCTCTGGAAGATTCCTCATTCCCAACAAGACAAGCATCAGCACCAGAATCGCCGTAAGTATGAATGGCGCACGCCATTGAATATTGTTGGCCAGCCACAACGAGAGGGGAACCCCTGCCACGGTCGCCATCGCAAATGCCGTGGAGATGATACCGGTCGCCTCGGCCCGCCGTGGGTAGGGGATGACATCACCAATCATAGTCTGCACCAGCGCACCGATAATACCACCAAAGGCACCGGCCAAACCTCGGGCAAAAAGGAGAACTTTATAGTTTTCGGCCAATCCACAGATCAAGGTTGCCAGACCAAACAAGAAAAAAATGATCAGAAGAGTTCGTTTACGCTCAAAACGGTCGATAAACGTGGTCGCCAACACGCCGGAAAAGGCGGAACAAAAGCTGTATGAAGCGACAAGGAATCCAAATTCATCCGTTTTGATTCTCAGTGCCTCCATCAAAATAGGGCCCAGAGGCATCATGATCATAAAGTCGAGAATATGACAAAACTGCAACCCAGCGAGGGTGCGCAGAAACTTCCTTTCTTGTTTTTGGCTAAGGAACTGCGGTTCCATGGATCAGTCAATCTCATCCGGGTGCAGACCCAAAATCGAGGCAATACGGTTCAAGGTTTGAAATGCACTTGGAAAATCGAGGATATCCATCTGCGTTTCCAAGGTTGACAGAAAATCATGCGTTTCCGCGCGAGACCTTAGTTTTGGAACCAGTTGTGACATGGCGTCCAAAGCCGATATCTTTCTCTCCCGTAGAGATTTCGCCAAAATCTTCATTAACGCCAGAATTTCTTTCGTATCCGCCACGGGTTGTTCCGGGTTATCCCTGGAAATGTCCCGTTTCCTGGGAAGATTCCCGATGGCTGACATCACTTCCAGCATGGATCGCTCGAATGCATCCAAACTCGATGACTGGGCAACCCCGTTTTCTCGCAACTCACGTTCAAGAGTCGATACGGATTCAACAATACGAATCGCCGAAATATTTCCAGCAATTCCACGAATGGTATGCAACAAGGTCAACACTTCCGATACACGCTGTTCTTCATTGCTCGCCAACAGGGTCCGTATCCGCCGCACCGCATCGGCATAATGGCGATGGAATTCCTCCAACAGGGAGCGAAACAAATGATCGTTGCCGCGAATGCGATGCATCGCTCCCCGAGTATCAATCCCCGGTAGATCTTGTAAAAACCAACCATATCCCTTCTCCGAATCGGTCGTTTGGCCAACAGGATTGGCTGGTGCTTCCACCGTAGCCCGTTGTGGAACCCACTGTTTGAGGACATCATACAGTGTCGCACTGTCGATGGGCTTTTCCATGTGACCATTCATGCCAGCCTCTTGGCACTTTTCCAGAACCTCAGAGGGGGAATGCGCCGTCATGGCGATGATGGGAACGGTATGGCATGCGCGGATCTCCCGCAATTTTCTCGTCGTGCTGTACCCATCCATTTCGGGCATTTCCAAATCCATCAAAATCAGATCATACATTGCATTGGCCGTCGTCTGGGACACCAACCGCAAAACCTGAGAACCACTTTCCGCCAAAGTCACCCGAATCCCCACCGCTTCCATCATTTCCCGCGCAATCTGTCGATTGACCAGATTATCATCAACCAACAACACTCTGGTTCCTGAAAAACACCGGATAATTTCAGCATCCTCCGCCGTGGATAATGGTTTTGACGGCTCGACCGTGATTTCCTCTCCCAATAAAATCATGATTGTTTGGAATAGTTCAGTCAAATAGATTGGTTTTTCAATGACTCGGCACAAAGACTCCGAACATCGGTTACAAAGGAGGGCCATACTGCCCAAATTTTTTGTCGCAAACCGGGTCAGGATCAACCAGGGGATGACGTGATCCTCCCGCCCCATATCGGGCAATTCCAGCACTGTTTGACCGGGCATTTCCAACATGGGTTGGTCGATGATCAGGAGATGACACGCCCCCATGAGATGATTTCCCTGAACCAGTTGAGAGGCTTCCATAGGATCGGTTACCACAATGGTGCCAAAACCGATGCTCGATAGAAAACGTCTCAAAGCGGTGCCCAAGGAATGATTGCGACAATACAAACCGATGGTTTTATCGTGTTGCGTTTCAGGCAAAACGATCCATGGTACACCAATATGGGGATTCCTTTTGAATCGGCAGGTAAAATACATTTGGGTTCCCTGCCCCAATGTGCTTTCAACCCGCAACGTACCACGCATCATTTCCGCCAGATTCTTGCTGATGGCCAAACCAAGTCCAGATCCGCCAAATCTTCGGGTAATACTGACATCGGCTTGGGAAAAGGGGGCAAATATTGTTTCCAACTGCTCTGGCTGCATACCAATCCCAGTATCTTGAACGCAAAACTGCAACGCAACACCAGAATCGGAGGTTTCCAGGGTTTCAACACTCAGAACAATTTCTCCCACCAAAGTAAACTTGACCGCATTACCCACCAAGTTGATCAAAACCTGTTCCAACCGCAGTGGATCGCCCAAAAGAGACAAACGGCACTCTGTGCCAACATTCAGTATGAGATCAATATTTTTCGACGTTACCTGTTCACTGAACAAATCGAGAACATAGTCCAAAACATCAAGCAGGCGGAAATCCACTGACTCCAGACTCATTTTTCCCGCCTCGATTTTGGAAATGTCGAGGATATCATTGATCAGCCTCAACAATGAGGTGGAGGCGCGGGATATTTTTTTCAGATAGTCGTGGGATTGTTCCGGGGGGTTACGCAACGCCAAGTCCGATAATCCAATAATGGCATTCATTGGAGTGCGCAATTCATGGCTCATGCGGGCAAGAAAGTCGGATTTGGCCTCATTGGCGGCATCGGCCTTGATCCGTTTTTCCGTTTCGATGGTATTGTAGATTGCCATGGCGGTTTGGGTTGCCAGGGCCGATAAAACCAACAATTCATGCCCTTCAAACAAACCGTCACCCTTTTTATTAAGGACCATCATGACACCAATGGTCTCTTCGTAGATTTTAAGGGGCGCACTGATCACCGATCTGGTTTTAAAACCAGTTTGCTGATCCAGTCTGTTACTGAAAAACTCGGTTGAGTAGGCATCGTCGATAATAATACCCCGACCATTCCGAAAGGTGGCCCCAACAATGCCTTCCTCAATGGGAACCTTCATGCCGGTGATGTCTTGTTCACTGGCACAGGCATGGCATACAAGAACGTTGCGTTGGGTATTCGCCAACCAAAGTGAGGCGGCTTCAGCTTGGAGATATTTACGAATCGTGACGACGCTCGTGAGAATGGCACTTTCAAGGTTGGGGGATTTTGCCAGGGCACTGCTGGTCCCGGCCAGGAGATCTACCATCATGAACTGGTAGAGGTACATGCCAAAAGCGGCATGGCGGTCGTGGAGGCGCAGGGCGATGATGGAACCTTCCAGACGCACGATGATGCAGGGAAAACGCATCCCATAGGGATCGGGAACCAGGGTCAGATAGACCTCCTGCCCGACGAAATCCTCCCGTACCGCCTGTTCGGTGTGAATGGCCACCCCCACCAAGCTGACATCCACGGTCATCCCTTCAACCTGACTGGAATCTGGGAAAGTCAAGACGACCCGCGTCTGGTATTCCTCCCTGAGCCACGAACGGGTTTTGGTCGTTTTATGATTGCCGGCGGGAACATCAGACATGGTGATTTAAGTGCGCTGGTGCGTCCTTACCCAGATGGTTGGTGTCTTAATCCTAGCGTGGCATCCAGTATCCTACCCTGGATTGCTTCCGGTGGATACCCATGATAAAACCCCTCATGAAGTATCATTGCCTTGTCTCATGTTGCACCGATCTCTTGCGATGATCGTCCCCCAGCAACGTTATTGAATGGATAGTCCCATGACAGAATATGCCAATGAAGACGCACAAATTCGACTTTTCAACAGTATGACCCGCAAAATTGAGACGTTCAAACCTATCAGCGACGATCAAACGCGAATTTATAGCTGCGGTCCTACGGTCTATAATTATGCACATATTGGAAATTTACGTGCCTATGTCTTCACCGATACCTTGCGACGTCTCCTGAACTGGAAGGGGCAAACGGTCACGCATGTGATCAATATCACCGATGTTGGCCATTTGACCTCCGATGAGGACTCTGGGGAGGATAAGATGGAATTGGCCTCTCAATCCATGGAAAAAGATATTTGGCAGATTGCCGAACATTTTACTCAAGCGTTCAAGAATGATCTTTCACAACTGAATCTATTGCGCCCTACCCTTTGGAGTACCGCCACCGATCATATTCATGACATGATCGCCTTTGCCAAGACATTGGAAAGATCGGGTGCAACCTATATCTTGGAAACGGGGCTTTATTTCGATACCACCAAGGTTCCCGATTATGGTTCCCTTGCCCTGACCCCGCGAGAAGGACAGGAGGAAGGGGCGCGTGTGGATCCCATCGCGGGGAAACGCAATGCGACCGATTTTGCCATTTGGCGCCGCTCCCCTGCCGTGGGGAAACGTCAGATGGAATGGATGTCACCTTGGGGTCCCGGTGCCCCTGGATGGCATCTGGAGTGTTCTGTCATGAGCATGAAATATTTGGGATCCCGCTTTGATATCCACACCGGAGGTATCGATCACCGGGAAATCCACCATTGCAATGAAATTGCGCAAAACCAAGCCTATACCAGCCATGCACATTCGGGTGCCAATTGGTGGATGCACAATAATTTTCTCATCGACCGCAGCGGTAAGATGTCCAAATCCAAGGGGGAATTTTCCACATTGACCTCCCTGATTGCCAAAGGGATTCATCCCCTGGCGTTCCGCCTGATGTGTCTGTCCACCCATTACCGCTCCGAACTAGAATTTTCCCTCGAAACATTGGCGGGGCAGTTGGTTCGCCTGAAACGTTTGGTTGGCGCAATTTCGATGCTGGGCCTCGAAGTCGAATCCAAGCCATGGATGCGCATTCCCAATGAGATTAGGTTTTCATCCGGGGCATCGTTCACCTATCCGCGCACCGTGTTGGAACAAACACTGTCCCCCCATGGAAAAAAACTGCTGGATGGTTTTGACCGTGAAATGTCAGAGGATCTGATGACCCCCCGTGCGCTCCCTTTTTTGGATGAAACAATCCATCACGATAAGCTGAATGCGGAGGAAAAGCTTCGGATCATTGCCAGTATGGATTTGGTTCTTGGGATGAATCTTTTGGGTACCCGCCGTTGTGACCTAGCCTTACGCCCGAAAGATGTTTCCCTGTCCGCATCGGAGGTGGAAGCCCTCTTGGCACAACGCCAACAAGCGCGTCGCGCCAAGGACTTTGCCAACGCGGATGCAATCCGCGACCGGTTGCATACCGCCGGTGTCGAAATCATGGATGGTCCTAAACCTTCCTGGGAATGGCGTCCACTATTGCATTGAGCATTGATCCAAGAATTCAGATGAGAAATACATTACGCGCTTTTCAATGGGTGTCAATATCGGGTAGACTGCCCTGCGTGAGGGTGCCAGTGGGATCTCAAGCTGACACTTCGAAGATATCAACAAGGAGAAATGTTCATGCTCCCTTTCAAGTTTACTGTAACTGCAATTTTTCCCATCTTCCTACTGATCTGTGGCATGAATGCCTACGCCGGGGAAAATCAGGCAGAGAAACTCTGGTATTATGCTGTAGAGGGTGATCCGGTTGGGGTGAAAAAAGCGTTGGACCAGGGGGCTGATGTCAATTCCCCCAGCAAGAGTGGCATGACCCCTTTGATGTGGGCCGTCCAGGAAGGGCATGAGGAGATTGCCAGTTATCTTTTAAGAAAAGGGGCTGATATCAATGCCTATCATCGGCGTGGCGGATGTAGTGCGTTGATTCTGGCCACCGAATGGCTTCGTCCAGCCATGGTAGATCTACTGCTTGACAAGGGGGCGGATGTCAACTTCAAGACAAAACGCAGTTGGACGGCCATTCTTAAGACGGCTGATCTGAAAGTTAAGGATGTCGAGGAAAGCGGAAAGCAGGTCGCGATTGCTCAAAAACTTTTGGCCAGAGGGGCCGACGTCAAGGCAACCAACGACGATGGAATGACCCCTTTGATGTTGGCGACCAATCGTGGCAATGTCGAGATGATTCAGCTACTTGTCAAACTAGGTTCCGAGTTGGACAGACAAGACCATGAAGGGCAAACCGCATTGATGTTGGCAGCCTTGGGTGGATATGAAAAGGCGGTTACAGTGTTGTTGGAGAACAAAGCCAATCTTGAAGTACGTCACGTTTCTGGTTTCACAGCACTCATGTTCGCAGCGGAAAAAGGCCATGATAAAATCTTGAAGGCTTTGATCGATCAAGGTGCCGATGTCAACGCCAAGGGCGATGAGGGGATGACGGCGTTGATGTTGGCAGCCAAAAATGGCCATTTGGAAGCGGTAACCACCCTTCTGGCGGCCAAGGCGTTGGTCAATGAAGTCAATAAGGATGGGGCCACGGCGCGGTTGCTGGCAACCGAATTCGGTCATGATGCTGTGCAGAAACTGCTTAAGGAGGCTGGGGGGCGTAGTTTGTGACGATGTAAAAACAAAGATTTGAAGTTTTTTATTTAAGGTCAAAGCCCTGGGGAAAGAATTCCTACCCCTTCTTTCTTTTCGATCGTTTTTTAGGGGGAATCTAAACGGTGACTCATTTCTCATTGGCACCGCTGAGATAGGAGTGGACGGTGTTCGGCAATATAAGGAAACTCGAAAGTGCTGGTGTTCCGTTTGTGCAGGCCGAAGCGCAAGCAAAGGCACTTTCTGGCGTCTTACAAAAGGTAGAAGTAGCCAGGCTTCAGGAATTGGCGACCAAGGGAGATATTCTCCGCTTGGAAAGGGATATTCAATCTGCCAAGGTGGATACCATCAAATGGACGGCAGGGATGTTCGCCGCACAAACCGCATTGATCATCGGTGCCATGTTTGCCGTTATGAAAATGAACCTGCCAAGCCTACAACCACCGGGGAACTACGCCTCACCAGTCCAAGAGATGCGCTTACCTGCACCATCGACATTCGTACAACCCCCTGCTCCCCAAACACGCTGATAACTTTACGTGGCCATCACCACTCCCCATCAAGATTTTGCGGGCTTCGTGCGAAGCCCGCCAAGAAATTCCCAAAGAATACCTGGACGAATCGTTTTATTTTGTCAATGACATTTTCTCAATTGTAAAGAAAGAGATCGTTTGTTCCAACTCTTGGGCATAATCGGCCAGTTGTGATGCCGAAGCTGAAAGTTGCTCCGAAGCCCCAGCATTCCGTTGGATCACTTGGTCAAGCTGCTGAATAGCCTGATTGATTTGATCAGCCCCTTGGCTTTGCTCACGGCTGGAAGTGGAAATTTCCTGGACCAGTTGCGCCGTTTTTTGGATATCAGGAACCAACTTGGTCAACATGGTCCCGGCACGCTCGGCCACTTCGACGCTGGACGATGACAGATTGCTGATTTCCGCAGCCGCCATTTGACTACGCTCCGCAAGTTTTCGCACCTCCGCCGCAACAACGGCAAACCCTTTGCCATGCTCTCCCGCACGCGCCGCCTCAATGGCGGCATTCAGTGCCAAAAGATTAGTCTGGCGAGAGATTTCCTCGATAATGCTGATTTTACTTGCAATTTCCTTCATCGCCGTCACCGCCTGCCGGACAGCCTCACCGCTGACTTCGGCATCCTTGGCCGCTTGACGCGCCAATTGTTCGGTGGTGATGGAATTTTCAGTGTTTTGTTGGATATTGGAGGTCATCTGTTCCACGGCAGAAGACGTTTCCTCCACCGATGCCGCTTGTTCCGTCGCCCCTTCGGCGAGAGATGTGGCATTTTCACTGACACCTTGGCTGCCGTTGCTCAACTCCACCCCCACATTCTTGACGCTGGAAATGGTTTCCAACAGGTTTGTCACCATAGTCGCCATGGCCCCGTAGATACCACGCGGCGTCGTTGTGGTATCAAAATGGATGGTCAGGTCGCCGCGAGAGACCCGGGTGGCAATATCCATAACCGCATTGGGTTCACCCCCGATTTGCGCCAGGATATCCCGCGCAAAAACCACCCCCAGGATGATTGCCAAAAGGCTGAAAATCAGCGTAACAGCGGCGTACCCCAAAAACCCCCGGTTGGCCTGATCCTTGAGGGCTAAAGTTTTTGCAGACAAATCATCGGAGAGGCGATCTTCAACCTCTTTCAGAAGATTGATCCGTTCGGTGCTTGTTTTGAACCAATACAGAGGATCAATTCCAGAGTTTTCTGGGACAATCATGGTGACCAGTTGCCCCACCGCAGCGATGGCCGGGGCATCATCCATCGGCACAGCTTGGTCGATGGCTTGGCTTCTCGCCCCCGTTTTGGCCATGGAGGCGATGATCGCCATGTTTGCGGCATAGTTTTCCAGGGTATTGCGAATGACCGTCAGTGTTTGTTTTTCCGTATCACGACAATCGGGCAGTGCGAGAAACGCATCGATGTGACGGTTGGCCTCGGCGATGGAGGTTGCCAGGGATGATTCCAGGGAGGTTTCAGGATGCAGAATGGCATTTTTGAAAAGATGAACGGTTCCACCATAACCTATCGCGTTGAGGATACCGATGAGAAGCGTATTTTTCTTGGATGCCATCCCCATGCTGAAGGCGACATCATCCATTCTTTTGACCTCAAGCATGGCTGGGGCTTCAAGTTTTTGTTTAAAGAAGGCATTTTGCTCAGGTTGCGCAAACGCGGAAAAAACCCGGAAATACGTATCCTGTTCGGTCACCAAGGCACTGAATTTACGAAACATCCCTGGCCCGAAGGCGTTGCGGGCAAAGGTATTGGAGAGGACGGCACGTTCGATACCAGCCCGTTCTTTTCCGAGCAGGAAATTAACATAAGCGGTGGTTGCTGCGGTCAGATCACCCACGGCAACCTTGGACATTTCACCAATAGCGTCAATGAAGTGACCATTCATCTGTGTGTAATGGCGAATGGCTTCGTCCGATGGGATATTCAGAGCATCGACACGTTTACGCAGTCCGTCCAGATCTCTGAGCAAGCCGAGAGCTTGATTGAGTACCGAACTAAAATCGGATCCCAAGGTGCGCGTATTGATGGATTGCAGATCATTGCGCAGCAGATTGGAACGATCATCGGTATTTTTCCGTTGCTGCGGCAGTTCCGCCTTAAATTTTTCCCCTTTGCTTCCCAGGAAACCGGCGGTCATTCCCCGTTCTTTTTGCGTTTCATGCACCAAAGTGCTGATACGCACCGCCAAGCCGGAGAGTCGCTCCATATCCGACATTTTGCTCAAGGTTTCATATTTATCGGCGAGTCCGAGAAGCCCGAAAGCCAACAAGCCCGCCAAGGGGAACAAAAGCATGACGGCAAAACGGGCTTTCAGTGTTAGGTTGCCGAAGACAGCCATGGCAAAACTCCTGGAAAATTCTGTAATGGGTTGGTAGGTTGGAAGTCTTCAATATCGCGTTTTGACAAGGGGGACGAAACACAACACCACAACGCCCGGGCACCCATCCAGGATGTTAGTTCATCACGAAAGAAATGTCCCCTATTTTTTTAAAAAAATTGATTTCCATCAATTATCAACTGCGGCAGACGCAGGGGTCTGATCAATTTTCTCCGACGGTATGACTTTGAGGGCATGTTTATTGCTAGCCAGCCTGTAGGTGGACAACTTCCAGCAGAACTACAGAGATTCCATGCACACGATAACACGACGCAAACAAATTTTGGTTGTCGTTATGGCATTGACAATGGCTTGCTGGGCGAATCTGGCCCAGGCCGTTGTCCAACATGGCAACTATTGCGGAATTGACAACAATCAATGGGGAAATCCACCCATTTCGGCCATTGACGCCGCTTGCCGCAATCATGACCTGTGCTACATGCGGCCTGGCGGCATGGGGGCGTGCGTCTGTGACCGCATTCTGATCGAAGATGCAAAAAACATCATCCGATATTGTCAAGATGTCGAAAATCCCGCCTTCCTCCCGTGCGGTAAAGGGTTTGCAGAACTTGTAGTGACCGCTTTTGCCCTAAAACCGTGCCAAAATAACCAATTGATCGCCCCAGGCGGACACGATGGCTGGTTCTGGCCTTTGGGCCAAGGTCTCTTCAGCCATTAGGGTGCGTTGACATTCACATCAGATTGGTTACGACAGAATAACCGCTATCCTTCGTTTGCAAAGGCGAAAGCGCATGACCGACCTTACACAGCCACATGACCACCTCCTGAAGGCCGTTCTCGCCGATCCCGAAACAGCGGGGACGCTGCTACGGGAGCGGTTACCCGGCGAGATTGCGGCACTGCTCGCGCCCGATCCACCTGAACTGGTGGACGGCAGCTTTATCGACGACGAACTGCGGGAACACCTGACCGACCGTCTCTACCGGTCGCGGCTCAAGGAGGGAGGAGAAGCTTTTATCTACACCCTCCTGGAACACAAAAGCTGGCCCGACCGCAAGGCCGGCTGGCAGTTGCACCGCTATATAACCCGTATCCTGGAGCAGTGGGAACGGGAACACCCCGATTGGGAACACCTGCCCCCGATCATCGGGATGATAATCTATCACGGTGCCACCCCGTGGCGGATTCCAAACGAACTGCGTCCCTTAATGCCCAGCAACGATCTCCTGCACCCTTACTTACCCAACTTCCGTTTCGTGGTGGTAGACCTGGGACAGATCGAAAATGAGTCATTGTCCGGCAACCCGCGCCTACGGGCAGGATTGCTGGCCTTGAAATTTGTCTTCCGCAAAAATGAGCAACAGGGTATCATGAGGTTGCTTGGGCTTTCGTTACGGAATGCCCCCGATTTGCTGTATCAGGTAATCTTGTATATTGCCGGAACTTACGAAAACGTCAATGAGGTGGTCGTCCGGGAACTGATCCGAACAACCCACCCCAAGGAGGAAGCCAAAATGATCTCCCAATTTGCACAAGAAATCCTCTCCGACAATCCTCCTGCCTGGGTCGTGGATTTTGTTCGGGGGGAAGTCAAAGTGATGTCCAAATTTGCACAAGAAATCCTCTCCAAAAGTTATCCTACCCTGGTCATGGACTTGGCTCGACAGGAAGGAAAACAAGAAGGACAAAAAGAAGGACAAAAAAAAGGACAAAAAGAAGGGGCGGCTGCGATCCTGCTTCGCCAACTGCATCGCCGATTTGGCAAATGTTCGGACCTGATAGCCGCCAAAGTCAACGCCGCCGACACGGAACTCCTTGAAATTTGGTCGGATCGCATCCTGGACGCCAAATCCGTGGAAGATGTCTTTTCTGAATAGACACCCGAAAGATGGTGGCCAAAACTGCGTCCGACAAAGGGGTGCCGTTGACCGTTTTGACGATACCACCATTATTGCGCGTAATAACCACCGACTGCGGGTCGTGCCGACGTGGTGGCCACCACAAATGGCTGCGGACCTGCCGGGACCACCGCAACGGGGGCGGCCATGGGGGGCGGCGCGTAGGCGACCACCGGGTGGGGACGTAATCCCAAAACATAAAAGATCGGTACAGTCACCAACTGCGTGGTTGCAACCAACAGATCGGTAATGGCCATGGTCTCATGGACGGTCGCCAAAACCAAGTCGTTGGCCTGGGCGCGGGAAGAAAAACTCGTGGTCGTCGCGGCGATGATCCCAACCGCCGCAAATGCCGACACCAATCTCCTTGATGGATGTTTCATAAGGCTCCACTCCCTGTCGGACGCTTGTGAACAATAGCGAATTAAAATGAAGTTTCTTAACGAATCCCTACGTTTGAAGGATGCGATAAAACCTTATCGTCCGAATCAACAATCCCATCAAGAACTTTTTCTTTCCAAAATTTTAAAATAAACTGACCTTCGATCACACTGGCATTGATGGAGATGCCCATGTACCATACCGACTCGCCTTGGATATGACGCAACCATACGCCTCAAGGAAGTCCGCTCATCTTAAGCCGTTTTCGACGCCATAGGGTTCCCGAATATGTCACCAATTCTTGCTCTTTCTCCCCTGGATGGACGCTACGACAGCAAAGTAGCCCCCCTGCGACCTATTTTTTCCGAATTCGGTCTCATCCGATACCGGGTCCGTGTCGAAATTGAATGGCTGAAAGCGTTGTCTCGTGAAAAATCGATCCCCGAAGTGCCCCCCTTCGACCCAGAGACCTTGGCCCTGCTGGATGCCCTGGTCCAAAATTTTGATGAATCCGACGCGCTTGCAGTCAAAAAAATTGAAAAAACCACCAATCATGATGTCAAGGCGGTTGAATATTTCATCAAGGAAAAACTCCAGGCAACACCATTGGTCCGGTTGGAAGAATTTGTCCACTTTGCCTGTACCTCCGAAGACATCAATAACCTTGCCCATGCCTTGATGTTGCGCGCAGCGGGTACATCCGTCATGATTCCCCAGATGGAAGCCCTGATCTCCAAGATCCAGGGGATGGCGGAACAATTCGCTGCCCAACCCATGCTGGCGCGAACCCACGGGCAAAATGCCACACCAACCACCTTGGGCAAAGAACTGGCCAACGTCGCCCATCGTCTGCATCGACAAAAAGAGACGGTAAGAAATATCCCCATCTATGGAAAAATGAACGGTGCCGTCGGCAATTTCAACGCCCATGTCGTCAGTTATCCCGCCGTGGATTGGCCGGAAGTCTCAAAACGATTCGTCGAAGGTTTGGGGCTGACCCACCAACCCATGACCACCCAGATCGAACCCCATGACGGTATGGCGGAGCTTTTCCACGCACTCATCCGTTTCAATACGGTGTTGTTGGATTTTGATCGGGATGTTTGGACCTACGTCTCCATGGGATACTTCCGGCAGAAAATGCGCGAAGGGGAAATCGGTTCCTCCACCATGCCCCATAAGGTCAACCCCATCGACTTTGAAAATTCGGAGGGTAACCTGGGGCTGGCCAACGCCGTGTTGGGACATTTGGCTGATAAACTGCCCATATCGCGGATGCAACGCGATCTGACCGATTCCACCGTGTTGCGCAACATGGGGGTTGGCTACGGTTATAGCCTGCTCGCCTATGATTCCGCATTGCGCGGCATCGCCAAACTCGAATGTGATCCCCATCGTTTGCATAACGACCTGGAGGAAGCCTGGGAAGTTTTGGCGGAACCCATCCAAACGGTGATGCGTCGCTACGGCGTTGCCCATCCCTACGAACGGTTGAAACAATTAACCCGTGGCCAACGGGTGAACCGGGAACAAATCGCCACATTTGTCGCAACGCTGGAGATCCCGGAAGCGGCCAAAAAAGGGCTGTTGGAACTGACACCCCACAGCTATACGGGATTGGCAGAATTCTTGGCCCGTACCCCGTTGCCTTGACGGTGCCGCTTGACGATGCCGTTTGCATTCATCGCGTTCGATCCTTTTTGGAGGATGGACCATGTTGTCGCACTTGTTGGTTGAAAATATCGCCCTGATTCAACGTTTGGAGCTTTACCTGGAGCCAGGGCTGACCATTCTGACCGGCGAAACCGGGGCCGGGAAATCCATCATCATCGATGCCTTATCCCTGGCTTTGGGAAGTCGGGCCGAACAGGGGCTACTCCGTTCCGGGACCGACAAGGGGATGGTGCATGCCCATTTTCATTTGCAGGATAACCATCCCATCCGCGAATGGTTGCAACAAAAAGAAATTCCATGGTTGGATGACGGGTTGTTTTTACGACGGGTGTTGACAGACAAAGGGCGTAGCCGCGCCTTCATCAACGAAACCCCCGTCCCCCTGGCACTGCTGACCGAGGCTGGCAATTTAGTCGCCGAAATCCACGGTCAACACGATAACCAAAGCCTGCTGAATGCACCACAGCAACGTCACCTGCTGGATACCTATGCCGGACATCGCAACCTATTGGAAGAGGTTGCCGCGCTGTATCGATCATGGCGATCCACCTGGGATGAAAAACAACGGCTTCTGGCCTTGACCGGAGATAACGGAACACAACAAGATTTTTTGACCTTCCAAATTCGGGAACTCCTGGAGGTCGCCCCCAAAGCGGGTGAAATGGCGGTGTTGGAAGGGCAATGTCAGCGTTTGCAACATGGGGCGCAGCTGGTCCAGGGGATCACCCAAGCCTTGGATGCCATTCAGGAGGCCCCCGGCTGTGCCACGGCCATGACCCACAGTGCCGCCTCTGGACTGGAGGCTTTGACCCGGATGGATCCTGAATTGGCCCCATTGGCAACCGCCATCCGTTCCCTGCACTATGAATTGGAAGATTGCGGGGTCCGATTGCGCCACTACCTCGACGCTCTCGAAACCGAACCGGAATTGTTGGAAACCCTGCAATCCCGACTCGACCGGATCTATCGGTTGTGCCGCAAGCATCAGGTGGAACCCGATGACCTGATGGATTTGACAACCCGGTTTCAAGGAGACCTGGATATTCTGGAACACGCGGGAGAGCGACGGGATCGGCTCGAAAAAGAATTGACTACGTTGCGTCGCCAGTATGATATTCAAACCAAACTCCTGAAACAATCGCGAGAAAAAGCGGCACAAAATCTTATGGTGGAGGTGGAATCTCAATTGGCCGATCTTCACATGGCCAAAACCCGTTTTGCCATCGATGTCCACCCCCTGACGGGAGATCCCAAGCCCGAAGGGATGGATGAAATTCACTTCATGGTCAGTGCCAATCCCCAGGAACCGTTGCGTCCCTTGAAACAGGTCGCATCGGGGGGAGAATTATCACGTATCATGTTGGCCATCAAAACGGTTCTGACCGACAACCTGCCCGCCAATACGCTGGTCTTTGACGAAGTGGATGTGGGAATCGGGGGAAGAGTCGCCGCAAGCCTGGGTGAAAAGTTGGCCACAGTGGCAACCGGACGCCAAGTATTGACCATCACCCATCTCCCGCAAGTGGCCGCCTGGGGTCAGGCCCATCTGTGCATACGCAAAGAAATTCACCAGGATAAGGCCCATGTCAGCGTAGAACCCCTGAGCCATGCACAAAGAGTCGAAGAACTGGCCCGCATGTTGGCGGGGAATCGGATTACACCCGCAGCCCGGGAACACGCCCAGGATCTGCTCAACACCGCCGCACAAACAGCGATTGCTCCCGAATGAACGCAATGAATGTGTGGATCCTTTCGCTTTGGATTGAAAAAAAGCTAGAATACCGACCGTTGAAGGTGATGCAATTCTTGATGGCCATCCATGGAAGACCGACAGTATGAGCGGGCCAAATGCTTCTGATACACTCCGTGATACGGATGCGACAACAACGTTTAAGTCGAAGACCCAAGAACCACCTTCGTACAAGGTGGTATTGCTTAACGATGATTTTACCCCGATGGACTTTGTGGTTGACTTGATCATGACTTTCTTTCGTCAATCCTTGGAGGATGCCACCCGCATCATGTTAAACGTCCACTACGAAGGGCGTGGCGTTTGTGGTATTTATCCGCGTGAAATCGCTGAAACCAAGGTTTTTGAAGTCAACAACCATGCCCACCGTAGCGGTCATCCACTTAAATGCCTTATGGAACAGAACTAAAAGAAGTGGGAATATGATCAGCAAGTATCTGGAAATCTCTTTAAATAAGGCCATCCGTAGTGCCAAACAGCGACGGCACCAATACGCCACGGTGGAGCATTTGCTGTTGGCCTTGATGGACAACCCCGAAGTTTCATCCCTCTTAAGCTTGTGCAGTTGCGATATTGGCCTCCTGGCCGAAGATTTGGAGGGACACCTGCAAACCCAGATACCAGCCGATGATACATCGGATTCCACCGTGGAAATCACCCCAACCATAGGGTTCCAACGGGTCATCCAACGGGCAGTCTACCAGGTTCAATCCGCCGGAAAAAATCTGGTGACCGGGGCCTACGTCCTGGTGGCCATTTTCAGCGAAACAGAGTCCCATGCGGTTTATTTTCTTGAACGACAAAATATCAGCCGTCTGGATGTGCAAACGGCCATGTCCCATAGCCTGAACGATCTGGGAGACCATGAGTTTGTCAAAACACCAAACTCTGGGGACAACGATGGACGCCAGGGAAAACCAGAATCGACCGCCAACCCATTGGAACAGTTTACCATCAACCTGAATCTTGAAGCGTTGGAAAACCGTATCGACCCCTTGATTGGACGAACGGTCGAGATGGAACGGACGCTTCAAATTCTTTGTCGTCGGAGAAAAAACAATCCGTTATTTGTCGGAGAATCCGGGGTCGGCAAGACACATCTTGCCGAGGGGTTGGCCTTGAAGATTGTACTGGATCAAGTCCCTGAACCGGTCAAAGGTGCGGTCGTTTACTCTTTGGATATGGGGTCATTGTTGGCGGGAACCAAATTTCGTGGTGATTTTGAAGCACGCCTGAAAGGGGTTTTCAAGGGGTTGAAAGAAAAGCCGGGGGCCATCCTCTTCATTGACGAGATTCATACGGTCATTGGTGCGGGTTCCACCAGCGGCGGCACCATGGATGCGTCCAATCTTTTAAAACCACTTTTGGCGTCCGGGGAAATTCGGTGCATTGGGTCAACCACCTACGAAGAATATCGCAGCGTTTTTGAAAAAGATCGGGCATTGGCCCGTCGGTTTCAAAAAATTGATGTGGGTGAGCCATCCCTGGCGGAAACGGTGCTGATCCTCAAAGGTTTGAAGGGGCGTTACGAGGAGCATCACGGCATTCACTATACCGTGTCGGCCATCCAAGCGGCTGCCGAGTTGTCCAAAAAACATATTCATGATCGTCACCATCCCGATTCCGCCATCGATGTTTTGGACGAAGCGGGTGCTGCGGTACGCCTATGGACTCCGGGAAAACGGAAAAAGTCCATTGGCATCAAAGATATCGAAAACATCATCGCACGAATGGCCAAGATTCCACCACGTTCGGTATCCCATGATGACCGGGATATTTTGGCCCATCTGGAATCCAATTTAAAACTATCCATCTTTGGCCAAGATGAGGCGGTTGGTCAAATTTGCAAGGCCATCAAGTTATCCCGATCGGGTTTGGCCAATCCAGAAAAACCCATTGGAAGTTTTCTGTTTACCGGTCCAACGGGTGTTGGCAAAACAGAACTTGCCCGGCAATTGGCGTTGGAAATGACCGTAGAGTTGATTCGGTTTGATATGAGTGAATATATGGAGCGGCATACGGTTTCACGACTGATCGGTGCCCCTCCAGGATATGTGGGATTTGAACAAGCGGGGCTGTTGACCGAGGCAGTCACCAAAAATCCGTATGCGGTATTGTTGTTGGATGAGATTGAAAAAGCCCATCCCGATGTTTTTAATATTTTATTGCAGGTGATGGACCATGGCAAGTTGACGGACAACAATGGTCGCAAGGCTGATTTTCGCAATGTGATTTTGATTATGACCACCAATGCGGGGGCGCATGATCTTACCCGGACAAGTCTTGGATTTGTCCATCAGGATCAGGTGGGTGATGAAATGAAGGAGATCAAGCGTATTTTTTCTCCTGAATTTCGCAATCGTTTGGATGCCATCATTTCTTTTGCCCCCCTAGATATAAAAACAATTTTGTATGTTGTGGACAAATTTTTATTCACTCTGGAGCGGGATCTGGAAAAGCAGAATATTCACCTTGAAGTGGAGGATGGGGCGCGGGAATGGTTGGCAGAGCATGGTCACGACCGGAGCAATGGGGCGCGTCCCATGGAGCGGTTGATCAAACAAAAGGTGCGACAAACGTTGGCCGACGATATTTTGTTTGGGCCGTTACGGTCGGGTGGCAAGGTGGTTCTGACGTGTAACGATCAAAAAGAATTTGAGATCAAAACCCATCCCAACGTTCCATCATAAGATGACCGTTCACCCCATCGCATTTTATAGTCCGACCAGCGTTGGTTGGGTTCAGTCGCCGCGCCGCCTTTTGTCGGCGATAGGCATGCCCATTTCATCGGCCAATTTCCCGGCAGACAACACATCCATCTTATTGAGAATTTTGGCGACGATCTTCTCAGGCATCACTTTCAATACCTTGACCGCTGTTTCCTGATCCAGCAACTTGATCCCCTCCGCCGCAGGACCCGGTTTCATGCTGGTGTATATTTTACCCAAGCGGGCAATATTGGCATCGTCGGATTGTTTTTCTTTCTCTAAATCGCTCCGAATGGCATCCCTGAGTTTCTCCAGGGCATCAACACGCGCCGCGATTTTCTCCTCAAGACGTTTAAGATCCTGCTCACGGATATCCAGTTTTCTGGTCTGTTCATCCAACTGCACCCGCCGCTGTTCAAGAGACTCCAAAAGATGGAGGGGATCCTGTATCACCCTGCCATCATCCGCTGCCCAACCCTGGACGCTTGACACCAGCGAAAACACCAAACCCACAACCATCAATCCGGCCCATAGGCCATTGCCTTTTTGGATCAAGGCTCCCTCCTGTAAACAGACCCCCATTGTCAAGGCCTCAGTTGCGACACCCCCAAAATACCAATCATATCCAACTCTTTCATTTCCTTACGACGTTCGGCGGCTTTTTTGACTTGATCATCTTTTTGCGCCATTTTCTCAGCCTGCTGCACCAAGGTTCTGGCTCCATACCATACCTGCCGTGCCGCCTCCGCCTCAACCTGCAACTTGGATCGACGTTCCAACAACCGCACACGACGCCAAATCTGACCACGAAAAAAATCCTCATACATCCGTGGCGGAAGCACACAACCCGACGCCAGATTTTCTTTGGCCAACCGTTTCTCCGTTTCCGTTTCCCGATCCAGTCCCGATATTTCCTCCTGGGTTTTCTGGATACGCCCCAAAACCTCGGCCAACGCCGCAGCGGCAGCCTCCTCACGTATCTTTCGCAATTCGACCAGACGCCGGAAACGATTCATAGCCCTCCTTGCGCGTTCATGCGCCCCTCATTCCCATGGAAAGATACTGCCATTTCATCATGAATGCTCGCAAAATTCCCAGCAATCGGCGAAAATAAATCAGGTGGATGGACTTCCCCACGCAACTTGGTTTTGCCTGGACGTTAAACAGCAATAAACATGCCCAATCATCAACCAACCAACACCCAACCGACCACACCCCCTCCAGGAGTTCTCGTCCGTGCAGATCTTACCCCCCCTCTGGCCTTTTCTCATTCTGACTTTTGCCATTTTTTTTGGGTCCGCACCCCTCGCCATCGCTGGCGATACCGATCAAAAGGCACCGATCACCATCCTGGACAGTCCAGAACTTCTCGAACTTTTGGAAAACCTTGGGAAACCTTTGGTCAAAGCGGCGGGTCTTCCTGGTGAATCCGTTCAATTTCACGTCATCCTCAACAGCCAAGTCAATGCCATGGCCCTCCCCAACGGCAATCTTGTGTTCAACAGTGCCTTGGTGGAACGGTGTGAATCTCCAGAAGAATTAGCCAGCGTCATGGCCCATGAAATTGCCCATTTGGCTGCCGGACATCACATGCGCCTTCAGAATGAAATGAAAGCGGTTTCCATCGAAAGTCTGGTCGCAACCGTCGCCGGTCTGGCCGCCGGAATCGCCGCCAATAACAGCAGTATTTCTCAAGCCGCCATGATCGGAAGTCCTGCCGCAGCCCAATCGATGATGCTTGACTCCATGCGAGAAAAAGAGAGCCAAGCCGATCAACTCGCCATACACTATTTGGCCAAGTCCGGTTTTGATCCCAACAGCATGGTCCATTTTCTCAAACATCTTTTGGCGGAACAACGTAATGTCAGCATACCTGCCCCCTATCTTTTGACCCACCCACTAAGTACCGAACGGGTCATCGATGCAGAACGGTCCGCATCTGCGGTCATCCCGGTCAAATCCGCTCATCCAAACACCGATCCCATCGCCCTTGAACGGGTCCAGGCGATTATCTTCGCAGCAACCGAAACCGATCCCAGAAAAGCAGAACAACGCTTTCAAACCCATCTCAAGGGCAATCCCAACGACATCCCTGCCCGTTATGGCCTGACACTTGTTTTACGTTATTCTGGGGAAACCAAAAAAGCCCATACTTTGATTGACGCCCTCCTCACCCAACAACCACACGATCCTTTCTTTTTGCGGGAAAAAGGGTTGATACTTCTTGACGAAGGGAAGCCGGGAGAAGCCGAACAGGTTTTCACTCAGGCTCTAGCCCAGAGACCCAACAATGCGGACCTTCATTATCGTCTCGCCGTCAGTTACACCGAAGGGGGCAAGCTTGAACAGGCAGCCCGGATACTGCGCAAACTCACTGTGGAAAAACCCACCCAACCCTTATATCAATACCAACTGGGGGTCGTGGAGGGTCAACGCCAACGGCTTGGCCATGCCCATCTGGCCATGGCGCGTTACTATGCCTTGCTCATGGATGAAAAAATGGCCGTATTCCATTATAATGAGGCCACCAACAACTTTCCGCAATCAGAACGGGAACATGAAATTGCCCAGTCGGAACTCAAACGCTTCAAGGAAGAACACCGAAAATCGCGCCTGAAATAAAGGCCAAAAACGATTGATTGAAATTATTAAAAGAAAAAAGGGGTCTGGGGGATTGCCCCCAGGGTTTTGATTTTGTTTT
>JADGCQ010000050.1:0-12782 GCA_015228925.1 Magnetococcales bacterium
GCCATGATTTCCTTTTCTGCGCTATTCTTGTCCATGGTTCGCTCCGTTCTTCGTTTAGATGGTTGTTAAGAATTCCATCTTGGCACATTTCGATGCCGTTTAGGAACGGGGCGGACCATACCATTAGACCCCTTTTTTCTTTTAATAATTTTATTATTTTTTATATCACTACGGCCTAATGACAAGTCCCATCCGGTATCGTGACCGGCTCGGGGTTCTCAAAGATGCGAAAATAATTGTCCAGATACCATTGGGTCAGTTTTTCCATCCGGCGCCCATGGTTCTCCCGAATAATGGCCGACGCAACCGCCCGACGCTCAAATTCTTCGATATCGATGCGTCCGCTGTCCAACTCTTTGCGATCCTGCTGTTCCAGTTTCGCCAGACGCGAAAAAATCGCATTATGGGGTCCATAAACAGAATGAATTTGTTTCAAAGCATCAAACATGGTAATCCCAGCTTCGCGGGGCAGCGGTGGTTTGGCGGCTTCTTCTTTTAAGATCACCAAAAAATTCTCATCGTCGGCGATTTTCTTGGGAACGCGAACACCCCTGAGAAAATAATCCGAGGCATCCACCCATTCTGGCGATGGCGTAGCTCGACTCGGCCCCGCCGCCGGAGATTCGGGCTGGAACGCCCGCTTCTGGCTGGGAGTGCTGTCGTAATAGTCCCGAAGGGAAACCCATGACTCTGGCAACCGACTTTGACCCACCTTACCCTCCCACATCCGTTGCTTGACCAGAAGGTGACGAATAGCCTTTTCATCGACCATGAATGGCGGCAACATGAGAGAATCCGTACCCAAAGTTGATAAATCAAGAAGGCAAAAATCCATGGGCAAGAAATATCAGAAAAAAACAGTCCATCCCGAACACTGGTTTGTGCAAGGGGTACAATGCCATGGCGAGGGCCGCCTGGATGAAGCGGTCCTCCTCTACCGGAAAGTGATCCAACATTGCCCCAACCATGCCCAAGCCTTGAACAATTGGGGGATGATCGACCACGACCAAGGACTCATGGACCAAGCGGCTGCACGGTTCCAACAGGCCCTCGCCATCAAACCGGACTTCCCGGAAGCTATGAATAACTTGGCCAGCCTGCTGCAACAACAAGGAAAATTGGAGGAAGCACGGGTGCTGTTTCTCCGCGCAATTCAACGCAACCCGGAATACATGGAAGCATACTTCAATATCGGCACACTCTATCAAACCTTAGGACAATGGGATTTTGCACTGGACGCTTTCTCCAAAGCCCTGAAATTCCAACCCAACAATCCCCAAATTCTTTTCCATCTTGGTTTTGCCCATCAACACCAGGGGCAATTTCAAAAAGCGGAATCGTTCTATCGACACGTTTTAAAACTTCAACCCCAGCATCTTCAAGCACTCAATAACCTGGGCCAGGTCGCCCTCCATCTGAGACAGCCCGACCAGACCATCACCTGTCTGCGAGAATTGGTGGCACTGCAACCCAACTTTCCCGAAGCCTGGAACAACATGGGGATCGCCTGGGATATCCTGGAAAGAACCCACCGGGCGGTGGAGTGTTTTGAAACGGCGTTAGAGTATCAACCCAACTTTCCCGAAGCACTGAATAATTATGGTAACGTCCTCCTGAAACAAGACCAACCACTGTTGGCCCTGGAATATTATGAACAGGCACTCTGTCTCAACCCCGAATATGTAGAAGCCCTGTGTAATCTGGGAGGTGGGCTGCACCAAGTTGGCAAGCTCGATGCTGCCTTGGACACGCTGCAAAGAGCCAGGTCTCTGCAACCCGATTTTCCCTCGGCCCACTACAATGAAAGTATGATTCACTTACTCTTGGGAGATTGTCTCCTGGGGTTTCGGCAATATGAATGGCGCTGGCTCTCCAAAGATTTTGGATCCCACCATTATGGACAACCGTTATGGAACGGGCAACCCCTCCCAGAAGCGACCATTCTGATCCATTGCGAACAAGGTTTTGGTGACAGCATTCAGTTTATCCGCTACGTTCAACATGTCATACCGCTGGTAGGACGGGTGGTACTCATGTGTCCAGATCCCCTGCGGCGTCTGTTTCAAACAATACCGGGAATCGATGTTTTTATCAGCTACTTTGAGCCGATTCCACACTGCGATTGTCAGGCCCCTCTGTTGAGTCTGCCGTATCTGTTTGGAACAACCCTTGAAACCATCCCCAATGCGGTCCCCTACCTCAAACCGTGTCCCGACGCCGTGGCCCGCTTTGCCCAACGTTTAGCGCACGTAAAAACCACTAAAATTGGTATCGCC
Source organism: Magnetococcales bacterium (assembly GCA_015228925.1). Taxonomy (GTDB): domain Bacteria; phylum Pseudomonadota; class Magnetococcia; order Magnetococcales; family UBA8363; genus UBA8363. Next base: position 2,277 of record JADGCQ010000050.1, read on the forward strand.
TGGCACGGTAATCCCCGGCAAAAAAATGATCGCAATCGCTCCATAGACCCCAAACATCTTGTCCGTTTGCTGGATACCCCAGGTTGTACCTTTATCAGTCTGCAAGTGGATGATTATAATCCTGGCCTCAGTTTTTTCTTCAAACACCCGCAGTTTATCGATTGGACGAGAGAGTTCTCCGATTTTGCCGACACCGCCGCCTTGATCACCCAGCTTGATCTGGTCATTTCGGTGGATACCTCAGTCATCCATCTGACCGGTGCCTTGGGGTGTCCCGGTTGGGTGCTGCTGCCAGCAATCCCCGATTGGCGCTGGTTGTTGGATCGGTCGGATTGTCCCTGGTATCCCACGGTGCATCTTTTCCGTCAGTCCCAGGCTAAAAATTGGGAGGGTGTTGTGGAGCGCGTGATGACGCAACTCCACAACTGGTTGGCAGAAAGACAAATGATTAAAAAATAGGCAATATTATCCGAGCAAATGATTATTTTTTAATCATTTTGCCTCATATTGTTTCATATGATTATTCCTATTTTGGCGCAATCCCCTGTTATCCATCAAATAACAATAATGGCTCGATACTTGCCTAGTCCACACGGGTTGACGTTATTTTCTTTCGTTAAATACAGTCTCCCGCTTGAGTCGGCACCTATGCGCACCATACAATGGATCATCGGATTGGGGATCACACTGTCCCTGATGTTTTTCTCTCAGGATGCCCAGGCAGAACCGGTGGCACTCAATCTTGCGAACACCTCGTGGATATTGACCGCAACCGCCCTGGTGCTGTTCATGACCCTCCCGGGACTGGCCCTGTTCTACGGCGGCTTGGTCCGAACCAGAAACGTCCTTTCCATACTGATGCAATGCTTCAGTATTGCCTGCTTGGTGTCGATCTTGTGGTTTGCCCTGGCCTATAGCATCTCCTTCGGCGATGGCGGTACGCTTAAAGATTGGTGGGGGGGATTGGGGAAGGTTTTCCTCATGGGAGTGACTACAGCATCCCTCTCCAACGATCTCCCGGAAACCGTGTTTATCATGTTCCAGATGACCTTCGCCATCATTACCCCGGCGTTGGTCATCGGTGGCTTCGCCGAAAGAATCCGCTTTTCCGCCGTACTTCTGTTTTCAGGGTTGTGGGTCGTGATTGTTTATGCTCCGCTGTGCCACTGGGTGTGGGGTGGCGGATGGCTGGCACAGATGGGTTTCATGGATTTTGCCGGTGGTTCCGTCGTCCATATCAACGCCGGTGTCGCCGCCCTCGTCGCCGCCCTCATCATCGGCAATCGCCGTGGATTTCCCAAAACGGCCATGATGCCCCATAACATGACCATGGTTTTTACCGGGGCCTCCATGCTGTGGGTCGGCTGGTTTGGATTCAACGGCGGCAGTGCGCTGGCGGCCAACGGTAGTGCGGGTATGGCCATGCTCGTCACCCACTTGGGGGCTGCCACCGGCTCTTTGGCTTGGATGATCATGGAGTGGGTCCGCCATGGCAAACCCAGTGTCCTGGGTATCGTCACCGGCATGGTGGCCGGTTTGGGTACCATTACCCCCGCCTCTGGGTTCGTCGGTCCTACCGGAGCCGCCATCATCGGTTTTGGCGCAGGGGTTGTCTGCTACGGGTCTACCCAGATCATCAAACAAAAACTCCATATCGATGACTCTCTGGACGTTTCTCCAGTCCATGGCGTCGGAGGGATCCTGGGGACCATCCTGACAGGCGTTTTCGCCGCCCCTTTCCTTGGTGGCTCCGGGTTCGCCAGCGGTGGCACCATGATCCACCAGGTGGGCGTGCAATCCCTGGGTGTGGTCGCAACCCTCGTCTGGAGTGGCGTCCTCACGGCGGTCATACTCAAGATCGTCAATGCCATGGTGGGGCTGCGTGCCGACCGTGATCAAGAATCCGAAGGATTGGATCTGGCGTTCCATGACGAAAAAGGATACAACCTAGACGCCGGTTCCTTTTAACGTAACTTCACTGACGACAAGTTCCTAACAGGGACGGCAACGAAGTTTTTCAGACCTCCGGGTAACATATCAACATTTTTGTAGAGAGGATTGGCATAATGGCTGATCAAGAGGCGGTAAAAAAGGTTATGGCCATGATTCAGGAACACGAAGTAAAATTCGTGGACTTCCGTTTCACCGACTTTCACGGCAAATGGCAGCATATTACCTGTTCAATCCGTATGTTTAGCGAAGACGTTTTTGAGAGTGGCTTCGGTTTCGACGGATCATCCATAGCCGGTTGGTGCGAAATCAACCATTCCGACATGGTGTTCAAACCCGATCCAACCTCGGCGGTTCTCGACCCGTTCACCGAAGTCCCCACCCTGATACTCATCGCCGATATCCAAGATCCGTTCACCGGTGAAGGCTATGCCCGCGACCCCAGAGGTGTGGCCAAACGGGCGGAAGCTTATCTCTCCTATACCGGCATCGGTGATACCGCCTTTTTTGGACCGGAGGCAGAATTTTTCATTTTTGATTCCGCCAAGTTTGGTACCGGCATCAACTATGCCCAGGTGGAGTTGGATTCCGAAGAAGGGGCTTGGAACAGCAATGTCGATTATGAGGATGGCAATCACGGTCATCGTCCCGGCATCAAAGGGGGTTATTTCCCCGTTCCCCCCGTCGATTCCTTCCAGGATCTGCGTTCGGAAATGTGCCTGATGATGGAAGAAATGGGATTGGACATCGAGTTCCATCATCACGAGGTGGCGACCGCCGGTCAATGCGAAATCGACATGCGTTTTGGCCCCTTGACCGCTATGGCCGATAACATTCAAAAATACAAGTATGTGGTCCATAACGTTTCCCACAATGCCGGCAAAACCGCCACCTTCATGCCCAAACCCCTTTCCGGTGATAATGGATCGGGGATGCATTGCCATGTTTCCATCTGGAAGGGTGGTCAGCCCAAGTTTGCGGGTAATCAATACGCCGACCTGTCCCAGGAGGCCCTGTGGTTCATCGGGGGCGTCAAGAAACATGCCCGGGCCATCAACGCCTTCACCAACTCCAGCACCAATTCCTACAAGCGTCTGATTCCCGGCTTTGAAGCTCCCGTGTTGCTGGCCCATTCCGCCCGCAACCGTTCGGCCAGCATCCGCATTCCCGCAGCGACCAACCCCAAGGCCAAGCGTTGCGAAGTCCGGTTCCCCGATCCCGCTTCCAATCCTTATCTTGCCTTTGCCGCCATTTTGATGGCCGGTCTGGATGGCATTGAAAACAAGATTGATCCAGGCGCACCCATGGAGAAAAATCTCTATGATCTGCCTCCCGAAGAACTGAAAGCCATCCCCACAGTCTGTGGATCGCTTCGGGAAGCTTTGGAAGAACTTTCCAAGAATCGCGAGTTTCTGAAGAAAGGAAACGTGTTCAGCGATGATCTTATCGATGCCTGGATCGCCCTGAAGATGCTCGAAGTCTACCGGGTTGAGCATACCCCCCATCCGGTTGAGTTTGTCATGTATTACAGCGTCTAAACTTTCCAAAGTTTTGACTGTGCCGGCACCCTTCCCTGTCCGTAAGACAGGGAAGGTTTTTTTATTGTTTTCTCCCCCGCTTTCGCCAGTGGATGGGTTGAAACTTTCGTCAGTTCGTTTAATGAGCTTCAAAAGCAGGCTTTTCTACCACTTATCCACAGATCCTGTGGATAAGTCTGTGGAAACTTGTGGAACAACGCCCAAAAAAATTTCCTGGGTTGGATCAAATTCCGTGAGGTCAACACGGCGAACGGCTCCGTGAGTATCCGCCAGGGCGTTGACAAACCGGACCGAATAATAATCCTCCGATTTTCCCTGGACCCATGCACCATCCACCTTTTCCACCAAAACATCGGCGGGGTAGAGAAGGCGCGATTTAAGGCGAAGATTGAATTGTTCCTGTCCCGCTTGTCGGAGGATATTGGCCCGTTGTTTGATGATAGGCTCTGGGACCAAAGAGTGCTGTGGAAAGCGGGCCGCTGGTGTGTTGGGGCGTTGGGAATAGGGGAAAACGTGCAATAAAGAAATTCCCGCTTCTGCGATGAGGGAATGGGTATTGGCGAACGCTTCGTCCGATTCGGTGGGGAAACCGGCGATCAAATCGGCACCAAAAACCATGTGTGGGTTGATTCGGCGCAGTTGATCCATGCGCGTGAGGAGTTCCTGGCGACGCCCTTGGCGTCCCATCCGTTTTCGGATCAGATCGTCACCACTTTGAATGGAAAGGTGAAGATGGGGGCATAGGGGAGAACCTGGGGTAAACAACGCCATCATCTCATCGTCCAGGTCCATGGGATCCACCGAAGAGAGGCGCAAGCGACCTGCATGACACAAGGGAAGCAATGCCTTGACCATCTGCGCCAATGTCCAGGGGGGAGAAAGATCCCGGCCAAACGACCCGATATCAATCCCCAGCAGCACCAACTCTCGACTCCCCGCCTGGAGGTATCTTTCCGCTTGCGCCATAATCCGGTCCGGGTGAATACTGATACTGGGACCACGCACCTGGGGAATCAGGCAATAGGTGCAGTGGCGATCACACCCATCTTGAATCTGCAATGGTGTTCGCGCACGGTTTTCACTATGATCCAGGATGGGACCGTAAGCGGCAATGCCACCGGCGTCACGGTTCCCAGATTCGGCTAAAGGACGATCACAAGGTTCCAGGAAGTTTTTTTGGTCCCAAAGATGCCACAGCCGTTTTTTATCCTGATTGCCAACGACCAGGGCGACATTGGGTTGGTGATCAAATGTTTCCGGGGATCGTTGGGCATAACAACCTGTCACCACCAATTGTGCCTTGGGATGGTCGCGTCCCAGTTTGCGGATTAATTTTCTGGCTTGCCGTTCACTTTCTTGGGTCACGCTACAGGTATTGATGATGATAATATCGGCATCGTCCACGGAATTGGTGGTATGCAAGCCGGAATCGTGTCCCATTTTGAGGATCAAATCAGTTTCGAATTGATTAACCCGGCATCCCATGGTAAGGACAGTCACGGAACGTGGTGTATTTTTTTCTTTCATGGATAGAACTGGGGAGACCCCTCCCTTTCGTCTTTGGCGACTGGATGTAACACACATGCTTCCCTCTTTAAGAAACGGCTTTCCACCGTTCATTGCAAGTCTTTTGGATGAACTCAATCTGCTTATCGGACCCATTCACTTGGTGGGGAGTGTTGTCCGCAATGTTTTGCAGGGTACGCCCCTGAGCAACGATTTGAACATTTTGACGGTCCGCCCCCTGGACCAATGTTTGGAAGCGTTGCGCGAAAACAACCATGATGCCGTAGGTGGCGGCGGGGAAAAATCAATTTTTGTTCCGCTCAAGGGATGGGAAAAGCCAAAAACCATTGAAATATCAAAGTTTCGCCATCGACCCGCCCAGACCGCAACCATTGAGGAGGATCTCCTACACCGTGACATCACCGTCAATGCCATGGCCTATGCATGGCCCAATGGTCCCCTCATTGATCCGTTCGGGGGCCAAGATGATCTGATCAATGGGCGTATTCGACTGGTCAACGGTGAGGAAACCTTACGTGGCGATCCCTTGCGCGCAGTCCGCCTGTACCGTTTCTCGCTGCAACTCTCCGCCGTTCCCAATCCTGAAGATCTGAAATACTGCACCCATATTTCCTTGGACCAGGTACCACCGGAGAGGATTCGGGTAGAATTGGATCGTATTTTCTCATTCCCCCTGGACACCCCCCAAGCGCACAATCTTCTTTTTTCCCTGCTTGATTCCGACCTGGGGGCGGCCATGCTTCCAGAATTCAAACTGTTGCGGCAAATTCCCAAACCAAGTGCCCTGGATGGAACGACGGTCTGGCACCATACGATCCAAACACTGAAATCGATATCCAGCTCACCCCGGGAAGAAGATATTTCTTTGTTGGATCTACGCTGGACGGTCGTTTTGGCGGGATTGATCTTTTATGCAAAGAATTTGCGCTCCCTGCAAAAAATTGAGGAGGGGGCAAACTATGAAAGGGCCATCAACCAAATCGTCTCCTGTCTCAATCGGTACGGCTTTTCCAGAAGACGGCAGAAGAAAATATTGAATATTCTGAATAATCTTGGCATTGATTTTCCGTTCAGTGACCGGGTATTAAAACGTCTCTTGGGTGATGCTGTCCCCATCGAGGGTTTGATTTCGCTGGTTTTCCACGCCAAACATGCCATTCAAACAACAGATCCGGTGTGTAAGGCAAAAAATCGGCTGGAATATACCCGAACTTTGGAGAGGTGCCGCAGCCTGCGACGATCATGCGTCACACTACGATGCTCGGACTTGGCCATTTGCGGTGGAGACATTCGCGATATAGTACGCCGCCGTCCTGGCCCCTGGCTGGGTGAACTCCAGACATGGTTGTTGAACTGGATTGGAGAGGACTACACCCGCAACAATGCGGAATCATTACGAAAAAAAATACAGGAGTGGATCGCCACCCAAGACAGGATGTAGGTTTGCACGCAATCTTCGACACACCAGAAACCTGACGGTAATTCCAGACAGGAATATCGACGATTTTTGGTTGCATTTCCAGAGTAAATCATTCATGTTAGCCCGGCGTCAACGCCAATATTGGTGATTTTAGAATTGAAACAACCAGGAAATAAACCTACTTAACGAGTGAGGATGCATTCATGTCGAGACGCGGTCTTGTAGCTGGAAACTGGAAAATGAACGGGCTGATCGAAGCAGCCGATGCATTGGTGAGCGGGATCCTCGCTGGCCTTGCCCAAAGAGGCGGCAAAGTTCAATGCGACGTGCTTGTGTGCCCCCCTTTCACCGCCATTCAATCGGTGGGCAAACGCATCGCTGGCTCTGCCATCAAACTGGGTGGGCAAAACATGTCCGAACACACCCCAGGTGCCCACACCGGCGAAATCACCGGCCAAATGTTGACCAACATCGGATGTTCCTTCGTCATCCTGGGTCACTCCGAACGCCGCAGCATGTACGGCGAAGACAGCCAGTTGGTCAGCCGTAAGATGGCCAGTGCCTACCGCGACGGCTTGACCCCCATCGTCTGCGTCGGTGAAACACTTCAGGAGCGGGAATCGGGTAAAACCCTCGATGTCATCCGCGGCCAAGTTTCCGCCATTTTCCCCAATCTCCCTGCCGATACCGCCAAGCGGGAACAGTTGGTTCTGGCCTACGAGCCGGTTTGGGCCATCGGGACCGGGAAAACCGCATCCCCCGAACAAGCTCAGGAGGTCCATGCCTTCATCCGTGGGATGCTGGTGGAGCAATTGGGTGGTGGTGTCGCCAACAAAGTCAGGATCCTCTACGGTGGTTCCGTCAAGCCCGACAATGCCAAAGTGATTTTCTCCAAGCCGGATGTCGATGGTGGACTCATCGGCGGTGCCGCCTTGAAACCGGAAGATTTTCTTGGCATCATTGACGGGTTTTAGGGCTGATAGCCTCTGACCTTTTTTACCAACAGGCAGTTTTCTCCGAACCCGAGGATGTTTCGAGTCCAGCATGACACTTATCATTACAGTTGTTCATATCCTCGTCTGTCTCGCTCTCATATTCGTGGTGCTGCTGCAAAAAGGTAGCGGCGCGGATATGGGGGCGGCGTTCGGTGGCAGTTCCCAAAGTGTTTTTGGATCCCGTGGTTCGGGAAGTTTCCTGGGAAAGCTGACGGCCACTTTGGCGACCATTTTTATGCTCACCAGCCTCTCCTTGGCTTTCTTTACGACCCAAAAAGGGGCGGGCGTCTCGATCATGGGCGTTCCGGCTGCGGGTGCCAAGGCGTCTGATGCCAAAAAAGCACCACCGGTTACCGAGGAGGAAAAAGATGCGATTCCTCCCAAGGGTCAAGATGGCGTCGGATCGTCTGCCCCTGCGACCAAGCCCGCCGATAGTGGGACCAAACCGGTGCCGACTTTTGACGACCCTGGCAGTCAGACCCCGGCAGTTCCCAAGGGTGAGACCCAATCGGTTCCTACTGGTACGGGGGACAAGCCCGGTGCTGAAACCAGTCCAACGGTGCCAGCGGTCCATGCAAGCCCATCGGCATCCACAGGTGCTGCCGCTGTAAAAGAAGTTCCGGGTACTGCAAGCACTCCTACGGCAAGTGTTCCTGCGGCAGGCACTCCCGCAGCAAGCACTCCTGCGGCAGGCACTCCCACGGCTCAGCCTGTCCCTACTGAAGACCCAGCCAAGGGCAAGACGCAACCCGCCACCACGCCATAGCATAAACCGCGCTACCGTCTCTGACAGGCCCGGCTTGCGGTAAGGGAGATCTCGTTCCCCCATGGGGGAGTCCTATTCGCGACCCCTTCCGAAAACAGTTAAAAGAAAAAAGGGTTTGGGCAATTGCCCCAAACCCTTTTTTTATTTCAATCCTGGGTGCCCCCCGCAGTGTGCCGTACAGCCTTCCAAGCCGTGCAAAATATATATTGACAAATATCAAGAACATCTCGCGTTTCGCTTGACAAAATAAGTAAAATAAAATAACAATTAATTAGTATTATGATTATTTTTGTTGTTCTCTAGCCTTACGGAGCGGATGTATGAGCCGATTCACCCAGAACTCATCAAGAAATTTATTTTATGGAGGCAGCCTTTTCTTCTTTTTTGTATTGATCGGGTTGACCTTCGACACCATGGGCGGTTTATCAAAGAGGGATCATCGGGAAAATATCACCCCGCAGGTCGCGCATGGAAAACGGATATGGGAAGCCAACAATTGTGTCGGTTGTCACACCATCATGGGTGAGGGGGCCTATTTTGCCCCCGAATTGGGGAACGTCTACGCACGCCGTGGACCCGATTTCATCAAAGGTTGGATCCAATCCCAACCTACCGGAGTCAAAGGTCGTCGGCAGATGCCCCAATTTCATCTGACCGAAGAAGAATTGGATGCCATTGTCGCGTTCCTGAAATGGACCGGTGAAATCAATAACGCCAAATGGCCACCCAACGTCGAAGGATAAGAGAAAGGTCGATCCATCATGAATTATTCGTCGCAATCCGTTGCCAAACTTTACTTTATCGCCGCCATCGGCCTTTTTGTTGGCCAGATACTCTTTGGCCTGATCCTGGGTACGCAATATGTGATCGGAGATTTTTTGTTTCCGGCCATCCCATTCAACGTGGCCCGTATGGTCCACTCCAATCTGCTCATTGTTTGGTTGTTGTTTGGCTTCATGGGTTCGGCCTACTTCCTGGTCCCGGAAGAGGCGGAACGAGAACTGTACAGTCCTCTGTTGGCAAAAATACTTTTTTGGGTTTTCCTGGTTGCCGGGGCGTTGACCATCGTGGGTTATCTTTCCGTCCCCTATGCCACCTTGACCAAAATCACCGGCGATGATCTCCTTCCCACCATGGGTCGGGAATTCCTGGAACAGCCGACCATCACCAAGATTGGCATTGTCATCGTGGCATTGGGTTTCCTTTTTAATATTGGGATGACCATCCTCAAAGGACGCAAAACGTCCATCAGTCTGGTGCTACTGACCGGCTTGGTTGGCCTCGCCGTTTTTTTCCTCTTCTCGTTTTATAATCCCGAAAATCTGGTACTCGATAAATATTTTTGGTGGTGGGTCGTCCATCTGTGGGTCGAGGGGGTGTGGGAATTGATTTTAGGGGCGATCCTCGCCTTTATCCTGATTAAACTGACGGGCGTTGATCGGGAAGTCATTGATAAATGGCTGTACGTGATCATCGCCATGTCGCTGATCACCGGCTTGATCGGGACCGGCCACCATTTCTACTGGATTGGCACCCCGGAGTATTGGCAGATTTGGGGATCAGTTTTCTCGGCGTTGGAACCCATTCCCTTTTTCATGATGGCGGTTTTTGCCTTCAACATGGTCAACAAACGTCGCCGGGAACATCCTAATGAAGTGGCTACCCTCTGGGCATTGGGAACTTCTATCATGTCCTTTCTGGGTGCGGGTGTCTGGGGATTCCTGCATACCCTGGCTCCAGTCAATTACTATACCCATGGTACCCAAATCACCGCCGCCCACGGCCATATGGCCTTTTACGGTGCCTATGTGATGATCGTCTTGAGTATGATTAGCTATGCCATGCCTCTGCTACGGGGTAAGGCAATCTGCAACGGTCGCAAATCGCAAACCCTGGAAAAATGGGCGTTCTGGCTCATGACCATCTCCATGGTGTTCATTACACTGTTTTTGACAGGGGCGGGAATCCTGCAAGTCTGGTTGCAACGTATCGCCGAAACTCCCATGTCATTCATGGAAACCCAAGATCAAATCGCCATTTTCTACTGGTTGCGGCTCATCTCCGGTCTTTTTTTCCTGGTCGGTCTGGTCGTTTATATCAAAAGCTTTTTCGTCAAAAATGACGAGTTTGTACCAACCTGATGCATCATCTTTTCTCCCATCCGGGGCATCTGTTTGCGTGCCCCGGATTTTCCCGATTCTCCGATAATTCCATGACCCACCCCAGGGCAATTGCATTTGGAATCTTTTGACATGCCCTAGAAAATTATTAAAAGAAAAAAGGGGTCTGGGGGATTGCCCCCAGGGTTTT
>JADGCQ010000050.1:12818-27769 GCA_015228925.1 Magnetococcales bacterium
ATCCCGAAGCATTTTTCCCGTGCCTTTTCTTTTAAAGGGAAAAATGCGCAGGCGCGCGCCTTAGCGTGGTATTTTTCGCGCCTTCTGCGAAAAATACCACGCATAATGCCATGTTTTAACACCTTCAACATGGCATTATGTTTGCCTTTCTTCGCAAAAAACGCGAAAAAAGGCAAACTAAGGCGTTCGCCCTGCGCATGAAAAGAAAAACCAAAATCAAAACCCTGGGGGCAATCCCCCAGACCCCTTTTTTCTTTTAATAATTTTTCCGGGAATTTGGACGTGCCAATTTCAAATGCGATTGCCCTGCTACCCACCCCGTTCTATCAGCCCATTGGCAACGAAATGGCCTTGTTTGAATATGCCTATCGTAATCAACTCCCTTTACTGATCAAAGGCCCTACCGGGTGTGGCAAGACGCGATTTATCCGTCATATGGCCAGTCGTCTCGGACGACCTCTCTTTACCGTCGCCTGCCACGATGATTTAACGGCATCCGATTTGGTGGGGCGACATCTCATTGGGGAAAGTGCCACCTATTGGCAGGACGGTCCCTTGACCGCAGCGGTCAGGGTTGGTGGTATCTGTTATCTGGACGAGGTGGTGGAGGCAAGAAAAGATACCACAGTGGTTCTGCACCCCTTGGCCGATGACCGCCGCATTCTCCCCATTGACCGCACGGGAGAGTTATTGAATGCTCCGGCGGAATTCATGCTGGTGGTCTCCTACAACCCCGGTTACCAAAATTTCTTAAAGGGGATGAAACCCAGTACCCGGCAACGTTTTATCTCTATGCGTTTTCAATTTCCCAAGCCGGAAGTTGAACAGATCATTCTCATCCAGGAAAGCGGTATTGAGCCATCCATGGCCTCCCAACTGGTCACCCTGGCAGGTGCCCTACGCGCACTGAAAGATCACGATCTGGAAGAGAGTGTCAGCACGCGACTGTTAATTTATGCCGCCAAGCTGATCAAGGATGGTTTTTCCCCAATCGAATCCTGCCGCTCCGCCATGATCGAAACATTGACCGATGACCTGGAGACCGTCCACGGGTTGATGGAGGTTGTCCATGCCGTCTTCGGTGAATAAACGGACCGTCATCATTCCGATTCAACATCTGGATTCCCCCAAACCATTGTCTGCCGCCAGACATGCACGATTACAACGACAACGGTTTATAATACGGTCGGCTTTCTTTGCTTTGTTTATCTTGGCACCCATCTTTGACCTTTTCCGCCTCGATTTAACCCTGGGACACTTTTTTATTTTGGGCCAAGCGGTCACTTTGGATATTGACCCCCAGAGCATTCGCACCGATGGGATGTGGCTGGCCACGGGACAATTGCTGATACGGGTTTTGATCCCTATCATTTCCATTGTGGGAATAGCTATTTATGTTTCGTGGCGATGGGGACGGATTTATTGCGGTTGGCTTTGTCCCCATTTTTCCATGGTGGAACTCATTAACGGTCTTTGGCGACGCACCCATGGCAAACCAACCCTTTGGGAACGGCACCCGCTGCCCACCACCGAAACCTGCGGAACTCAAATTCAAGTCCACCCAAAAAATGGCTTGGTATTGGCAGCAACTATCCTTTTTTTCTCATGGGTTTGGGCCGTTGTCCTACTGACCTATCTGCTCCCCCCAACCCAGATTTATAGTCATCTATTTTCTGGAAATCTGACTTTTAACCAATCTCTGTTCATCGCCATCGCCACGACGGCCTTTATCATCGATTTTACCGTGGCCCGACATTTGTTCTGTCGGTTTGGCTGTGCGGTCGGAATGGCGCAAAGTTTGGCCTGGTTTGCCAATCGCAAAGCGTTGGTGGTCGGTTTTGAACGGCATCGTGTCGGGGAATGTTCTTCCTGTAGTCAAGCCTGCGACAACGCTTGTCCCATGCGCATCAAACCCCGTGGCGGTAAAGGGCGTATTGCCACCTGCACCCAGTGCGGGGCGTGTGTGGCGGCCTGCGCCCGGGTCAAAGTCCATGATCCCCAAGGACCACTGCTCTATTGGGTTTCCGGGAATTCGGCAAAAAGTGTCGCCGATCCCCAAGGGGTACGCATTCTCAACCCCGCTGCCAGAGACGGGAAATAACCCATGGAAGAATACATCGGAACCCTTTGGGATCGGTGGATTACCCAAAAATCCCACGGTCGCTACCCGGAGGCCACTGTTTGGCTGGGTGACGTGGAAAAAGCGGCAGGTCTGCTGTTTCGCGCTTTCGGGGGTGACCCAGCTTTGTCCCTGACGGGTGTTCCAGACGCCGCCCATGGTGCCAAACGGAACTGGTTGGCGCGTCTGGGTGGCACCCAGAAAAAAGTCCCCCTCTCCTGGCAGGAAAAGGACAAGCTTTGTCTGCCAACCAAAATAAACGTATTTCCCCGCCAATCCCTCAATCGGGATCTTTATCTTTGGTTGATTGCATTGCAAGGGGTCCGTCCTGTGTTCCATCCAGACTGGATCCGAGCATCCCAAGACCGGGTTTGTGCGGTATTACACCATTTTCCCGGTTTAAACAGCCGTTATCGGCGTCTCTTAGCAGCCCACATGGTCAGCCGCCCCAACCCAGAGAATCTCTCCCCGGCTGAGGCCCGTCAAGAATCGGCCATTCGGCTTGCATTAATAAAACCGGGAAGCGTTGCCCTATTGCCCCCCTGTCCCATCCCCCCGTGGCCGGTTTTGCTATGGCCCCATCCCGCCCCGACGCTGTATTCCCATGGCTCCGAACCACACCGCCCCGATGCCGAACCGACGGTGGAAAAATCATGTGCGGCAAAACCTGAATCAAAAACCAACAAAAACAAGCATCGCACGGAGCGGGTAGAGGCCCCAGAGGAGAATCGGGGACTCATCTTGCACCGTTTTGAGAGTATTTTCAGTTGGGCGGAATACATCAAAGTGGATCGGGCCACCGATGAGGAAGATGAACCGGAAGACTCCCAAGAGATCGCCGATGATCTGGAAATCTTAAGTCTGGCACGGGATGACAAACCCATGGCCAAACGGATCCGATTTGATATGGATCTCCCCAGCGAAGCGGACGATGACCGGGTATTGGGTGGCGAACGGCTGATGCCGGAGTGGGATTTTAAGAAGAATCGATTGATACCGGATCATTGTCGCATCATCCCCATGATGGCCCGCCATGCCCAATCCTGTGAACTCCCTCCCCATTTGGCGACCACCGCCCGCAAGATACGGGGACAATTTTCCCAAATCAGGCCGGCACGCATCTGGTTTCGTCGCCAATCCGATGGTACGGAGTTGGATATGGAAGCATTGGTAGAAGCAAGATCCGAGCGGTTGCTCAGACGGGGGACAACGCAGCCCCCCATATTCAAAGATTTTCGGTCAGGAAATCGAGACATGGCATCCCTTCTCCTGGCCGATCTTTCCCTCTCCACCGACACCTGGGTCAACAACAGCCAACGCATCATCGATGTCATTCAGGATGCGCTATTCCTTTTTTCCGAGGCCCTCTCTGCCATTTCCGACCCCTTTGCCCTGTATGGTTTTTCCTCCCGACGCCGGGATCATGTTCGCTTCCACCATCTTAAAAATTTTAACGAACCCTACAACGGTCAAGTACGTGGCCGCATCCAGGCCATCAAACCGGGATATTATACCCGCCTTGGGGCGGCCATCCGACAATCGACGGAAATTTTGGCTGAATATCCTGCATCTCGGCGTCTGCTCTTGCTCTTGACCGATGGCAAGCCCAACGATCTGGATCGATACGAAGGGCGTTACGGGATCGAAGATACCCGTATCGCTATTTTAGAAGCCCAAAGAAAAGGGATCAAAACCTTCTGTGTCACTATCGATGAAAAAGCGGGTGAATACTGCCCATATTTATTTGGAGCCGATGGTTTTGTATCGTTAAAAAATGCCAAAGATCTCCCTGCAAGGTTACCGCTTCTCTATTCCCGGATCACCCGATCATAACCCGATAGCAAAAAATTGCATCACAAACCCACGCAATTAACACAGTGTCACATCAACAGCCTTTTGGGCTGACCAGTTATCCTTTGCGACACAATGTCCAGGATGGGTGACCAATCTTTTCTGAAAGTTTCTCCCCACCCAGGCATAATGATCCTTAAGAGATCACCGTGGCGGACCCGTTACCGGGCACCATAAAAGATGATCCGGCCAAACCAATGGCAATCGCCCCAAGGAGAGAGGTCATGACCATCGCACCCATTGCCATCACGCGCATTTTTCACGCACCATGGATGCCTCACAAGCCATCCGCTTTTGACCGGCAACCACTTGCATCACAGGGTGGACGGATCCCCCTAGCTTGGGGTCTTATTGCCATCATTTTGGCGATAACCAGCACCTATTTTTTCACCAACCAAAATCACATGACTCGGTTCAAAGAATTGATTCAGGCCCGCACCGCCGCGCATCAAAAATGGGTTGCGGCGACCCAATCCATGGATGCGCTCAAAGAGCAATTGGTTCAAACCAGTCTGATTGCGGACAGTATGCGTAACAAAGCAGAAGGTTCCGCGAAGGTCATCAGCAATTTCACACAATCGAGCAAACAATCGACACTCCAGATTGCCGAAGAGAGAAAACAATGGCAGCAAGAAAAAATGGCACTTGAGCGTCAGATTGCCACATTGAAGGAAACCAATGCGCAACAACGGGCGACAGATGACCCAAACACTCAAAAAAACGGAGAAAATCTAGCAAAAATCCCAACGGTCCGGGGAGTGACCGAAAATATTTTGCTTGAGAAAGCCCTGCGACTGAGCCAAAACAACCAACAATCCGGTTGCATCGAGGGGGATTGCACCCATGGTCAAGGTGCTTGGCGTTTTGACAATGGTGATCTTTATATCGGTTTTTGGGCTGACAGTGTCAAAAGTGGCCAGGGACTTTACCATTATGCCCATGGTGCCTATTATTTTGGCAACTGGTCCGAAGATCTGAAACATGGGTACGGCGTTTACCAGTTTGCCAACGGTGTGCGCTACGATGGCGGCTGGTATCAAGGAGATCGCCACGGGCTTGGTGCGGAAATGAATCCCAAAGGAGGCGTTTCCCTGGGACAATGGAACTCGGGCAAACGGATCAACTGATTACCCCCCCCACAAAAAGGGGAGTACAACAAAAACAGCCACCTCAAGGGTGGCTGTAGAAGACACGGAGCGAATAGCCCCTTTTCCTCAAAGACAGAATCAGGACGATCCCAAACTCTCCTGGACTTTCTGTGCAGCATTGCCATTCGCCGCACTACCTTGAGATTTTGCCACAGCGGCTGTCGAAATATCCACGTAGACAGCGGCATCATTTTTCCCTTTTCGGGCCATACGATCGCTGTCTGTCTCCTGGCGTTCCATAGACTGCACCTCCGCCTTTTTATTCGCACCGGTCGGATCATCGACGTTGCGATAAGCGGATAGCATGGTTTGCACGGAATCACTGGCGGTTGCATCAATGGCATTGGCCACGAAAATCTCCTTTCAAGTAGCACGTTCACGATAAACGACGATCAACCCCAGTATAGCGCAATTCTTCCCAAGAAAGAACTAGGTATTTTGCAAACCACAAACACTTTTTTTTAAAGAACCATCATGGCGAACGGGCACTATCGGAAGTAATGGAAGTCAGAACTGTAGACAAACGGTGCCATTGCGACTCGTCTCCCGGAAGTCCAAAACGCAACCCTCTGGGGTGATCAAAGCGGCGCACCAGGAGACCAGATCGCGCCATCCGTTCCCACCATAACATGGCGTCATGATTTGGAACCCATTGAAACAACGCCGTCTTTGCCGCAACAATCAAACCATGTTCCCCCAACAATTGTGTCAGTCGCTGGGCATTATGCGCCAGGGTATTTCGAGTTTCGCGATGCCAGTGATCGTCAGTCAGGGCCGCCGTGGCCACCCAACGGGCGGGACCAGCGACGTTCCATGGCCCCAGATATTCCCGGACCGCTTCCAAAACGGTCCGGGAACCCAACAAAAACCCAACCCGCGCCCCCGCCAATCCAAAAAATTTACCAATACTGCGCAAAACCAAGAGTCCCTCATCGCCGGTATCGCCGGTTAAACTTTCCCCAGCATCCGCGTCCATAAACGCTTCATCGACAACCAACCAGCCATCGTGCGCCTGCAAACGCCGCCACCAGGAGAGCAGCGTCGCTTTTGGGATCAGCCTGGCGGTGGGATTGTTGGGGTTGACCACCACCAGGACGGACAATTGATCCAAAATGCTCAAGGAAACATCCTCCAGTTCCACCACATCAAACCCTTCCTTACGCCAAGCATGGGCATGTTCCGCATAGGTCGGTGCCATAATACCAACGGAACCACCCCTCCGAAGCCGAGGGAGCGTTTGAATAATGGCTTGAGAGCCTGCCGCCGGGAGTAGGTTACGACAGCCATAAAATAATTTGGCCGCCTCTTCCAAACCATCCTCATTTTCAGGGAGCCGGTTCCACACCGAAGCCGGGATTTCCGGCACGCGCCAGCCCAAAGGATTGATCCCCGTGGATAAATCCAACCAGTTTTTCGGGTCCACGCCCAATTCCCTGGCAACCTTGCGAACACTTCCCCCATGTTCCAACACTGGTTTTTCCTTTACTCTGATGCATGATGATTCGTACCCTATAATCCGATGGTGACGCAAACACCGCCCACACCCTTCAAAAGAGAACCTAGCCTTTCCATGCGTGTTTCACCAGGATTTATCATCGCCGCAACGCAATCCCGATCCGGGAAGACCACCATGACCATGGCCTTGATGGCACGCCTGGTCCGTGACCATCATCCCATCGCCCCCTTCAAGGCCGGCCCCGACTATCTGGATCCCGCCTGGCATCGGGAAATTGCCAAAAGGCCATCCTATAACCTGGATACCTTCATGGTCGGACCTCAGGCGTGTCGTTCCCTGTTCCATGAAAAACGGGGCGACGCCTTGGGGATCGTGGAAGGGGTCATGGGTCTGTACGATGGTAAAACCGGCGTCGGAGGGGTTGGATCAACCGCCGATCTGGCACGGGTTTTGGACTTACCGGTGTTATTGGTTGTCAACGTCAGAGGGATGGCGGGATCTTTGATCCCATTGGTCAAAGGGTTCGTGGATGCAGCCGATGGCTTTGTTATTGCCGGTATTCTGGCCAATCAGGCCGGTAGCAAACACCATGCACAACGGCTGGCCGACTGGCTGTTGGATCACAACCTTCCCCCGTTGATGGGGTGGATGGGGCGGGAAGAAGGTTTAGCCCTTCAGGAACGACACCTGGGGTTGACCCTTCCTGGGGAGACGATCCCCCCAGATTTCCACCGCCTGGCAGATGCCTTGAATCTGGACTGGCAACTTTTTTCCCAACGGTTCAGCCCCACGCCAGCACAAGGCCATCTTGAATCAAACAGGGTAGAGCCTCTCCTCTGTGGCAGAACCGTTGCGGTCGCGCACGATGCCGCTTTTAACTTCATCTATCCGGCCAATGTGGAATGTCTCCAGCAAATGGGTGCCAAGGTGATTTTCTTCTCTCCCCTGGCGGGCGACCCCCTACCCATTTCATCTCATGCGGTTTGGCTCTCTGGCGGCTACCCGGAACTGTTCGCCGAACAACTTGCAACCAGCCCAACCCTCACCGATATCCGGGAGTTTGGTCTGCGCGGCGGGGTCATTCTCGCCGAATGCGGCGGTATGATGGCCTTGGGAAATCAGTTGGTGGATCACCACGGAATATCCTGGCCCATGGCGGGACTTCTCCCCATACGGACAACCATGACGCCACGACTGGCCGGTCTGGGGTATCGTGAAGAGGTCTCTGGGGTACGTGGCCATGAATTTCACCACTCAGTCCGGGAACCGTGTTCACTCCCCCCCGCCTTTGCCATGGAACGTGGTGATCCGGGGCTGCGGTTGGGCAATGTACGCGCATCCTACGTCCATTGGTATTTTCCCTCAGCACCCCAAGTTATCGCGGATTGGCTGGGAGCATCGAAGACTTGAACTCCCTGAAACACACCCCCTAAGTCACCAATAACGCCACGAGGAGATTTGCATATGGGTAAACTTTGGATCGTCGGTGCCGGACCGGGGGCCGCAGACCTGATCACGGTTCGCGGACGGGAACTCATCGCCCGGGCCGATGCCATCCTCTATGCCGGATCCTTGGTGAGTACCGAGCATCTGACCTTTGCCCCCCCCGGCTGCGAAATCGCCGATTCCAGCGGTATGACCTTGGAGGAGATGTTACAATGGCTCGGCGAACGGATCCGCCGTATGGAAATTGTGGTCCGATTGCAAACCGGGGATCCTTCGCTGTATGGTGCTTTGACCGAATTGACGACCCCACTACGCCAACAAGGGGTGGTCATCGAGGTCATCCCAGGGGTATCCTCGGCGTTTGCGGCGGCGGCCACCGCCATCGAAAGCCTGACCCTGCCCGAAGTGACCCAAACCGTCATCCTGACCCGAACAGAGGGACGCACCCCCATGCCCGAAGGGGAACAATTGCGTCACCTAGCGGCCCATGGGGCGACTCTGTGCATTTTTCTATCGGCAACATTGCTCGGTAAGGTGACCCAAGAACTGTATCAGGCAGGATGGTCCGAAGATCAGCCGGTGTTGGTTGTCCACAAAGCGAGTTGGCCTGGTGAGGAAAAAATCATTCGCGGTCGTTTGGCCGACATTGCGCAACAGTGCAAAGAGGCGAGAATCGGTAGTCAGGCCATGATCATCACCGGCCCCGCACTGGAGGCGTCCCAGCGGATGGATAATCCTGTTTCGCGTCTTTATGCCCCGGAGTTTTCTCACCAATTCAGAAAATCCGGCCCATCCTCACCATAAAGTAGGGTTGGTCATAATTCGGCGTAGATCCAACTTCATGGATGGTGGTGGTCGTGAGGTAGGTTGGTTTGGGAACAGGATTTGCGGAAGGCTTGGTAGCGTTGTTCCAACCAATGTAACCAATCCCCCATCCCTTGACCACTCCGAACAGAAAGGGGGATGACAGGGGCGCGGTTGGCCAATTTGCGCAAACAGTTTTCCGCCCGATCCACCTTAAAATCATCCAAATAGGGCAAAAGATCCGTTTTTGAAACCAGCAGCAGGTCCGCCACACGAAACATGACCGGATATTTGGCCGGTTTATCATCCCCTTCCGTGACCGAAAGCAGGATGACATTGGCATCTTGTCCCAGGTCATATACCGCAGGGCATACCAAATTACCAATATTTTCGATAAACAAAATATCGATGGTGTCAAGATTGAGTTGATGCATGGCGGTGTGAATCAAAGAGGCGTCCAGATGACAGGCGGAGCCGGTATTGATCTGGATTGCGGGAATCCCTTTGGCACGGATCCGTAGCGCATCATTCTCCGTCTCCAAATCCCCTTCGATGACGCCCAACCGATATTTCTTTCCCAAAGTATCGATGACAGCCTCAAGGAGTGCCGTCTTTCCCGCTCCCGGAGAAGACATCAGGTTGACAGCCAATACCCCATGAGAACCAAGGTGTAAACGATTATGCGCCGCAGCACGCTCATTGGCGGACAAAACAGCCGAAAGAACTTCCACAGTCTGGGTATGCGCAGATAATGCCGGGGTACAACCACAAGCTTCACACATGAACGACCTCTTTTATCAGGATTCTAAGGAAGGTCAATTTGGAGACGGGCCAAAATCAGCGCATCACCCCCGATAACCTGAGTCGCCAATGAAGCACAATGGGGACAGGTCCAATCATTGATGGGCACCTCGTTGTCATGGTGACAATCCTGGCAATGAATCGATAAGGGCCGATCCTCGATGGTCAATACCGCATCAGTCGCCACAGTATCCTTTTTACAGAATTCAACCGCATGACGCAACAACGTTGAGTCAACCCCAGACAGTGGGCCATTAATCAGGAAGATGCCGACAACCCGCCCCCCCGGATGCTGCGAAACCAAATGGGCTACTTGGTCCAAAAGTGCTTGGCATACGGAAAATTCATGCATGGCAACGGCACCCTGAATATTAAGTTCTAATAGGAACAGCTTCAGGACCACCAGAATCTTTTTTGTAACGGTTTCGATGCTCACTAACCACCACATTCACCGTAGGAATGATGATTTCAGCATTCGGAGGGGGATCACCGTAGATCCAAATTTCCTGACTCAACAGGAAAGTGAATTTATCATAATGACCCGTGGGGGGGCCTTCCGGTGGATCCTGTTTGGCCATCCGTCGTGCATAAATGCGCACAAAATCACTCCGGGGATGAAATCCAATGGCAACGTCATCACCCTGGATCTGAACGATCTTGTAGCAGGTATCCTTGACCCGATGATCGATGATGATTTGAATCAGTTCATCATACTGGAGCAAAAGGTTTGAACGTTCGAGTTCTTTGCGTAAATGCCTACACAAACGCCGAATATCCTGCGATGGCGCATATTTCCGACGACTGTTGCCATGATGGCAAGAACAGGTGAGACGATAAAGATTGACCTTGTGTTCCTTTTGATTTTTCCTGCGACTGGGTATCCGTCTGATGTGGTCAAAGCTTTTCTCAAACCTTGGCAAAATGATGGAGGGGCAGTACGATAAGGAAAGCTTGGCTTTCCACGACTTCCACAAGGGCACCAAAATAAACCGGATGACCGCCCACAGACCTGTCAGAACAAATACCCAGTCCATAAGCAGGTTTCCGGTCGAGGGTGAGAGGTTGACTTCTTCCCACATGATTTTTCCGTTTAACTTCGCTAGAGTTGGTCGTTATGAAACAAACAGACCGCTTGATTGGCGCACCACAAAAAGGCCAACGTATCCAGGCCAGGATGGACTATGATGAGTAAAATAAGGACACTGCTAAAAATTTTTGTTCTTGTCTTATGCTTTGGGTCGATTCACCAATCATGGGCCTACGTCGATGTTGAGGGTGAAGGGATACTGTTGCAAGTGGACCGGACCATGTTTCCAGAAACCTTTGTGAACTATTTTACAATCGAAAACACCACGCCAGACATGAAAAAGGATAGCATCTCACTTTTTTCCGCGCAAAACAAAATAGGACAGTCGGTTGTTTTAATCGTAGCCCCCCCCTCACTTCTCGGACGCAGTGCATTCTGGGATGGAAAAGATGTCTGGACGCACATGCCGGGGGAACTGGAAGCAAGAAAAAGTGGATTACAACAATCTCTCGTTGGCGGCGTTTTTAATAATATGGATTTAATGATCGGCCCCTATCATACCCACCATCATGCACAACTGGAGGGGGAAGACAAAGATTTTCAATATCTGAAGCTCATTCCCAAAACAGATAAAATACCCTACATTTTCATGAAGATGAAAGTCAACAAAAACGCCAAGGTGGTCGCTGAATTATCGCAATACGTCCGCGAGGATACCGTATTCAAACGGATCCGTTTCGAGGATGTCAAAGAGGTGTCGCACAATAGCCACCGTCCGACAACCATGGTCACCTTTTCGGAACTCAACCCCTTATATCGGTCCACATGGCGTTTGGGAACGCAAAAGGAAGAACAGGTCACGCCAGAAGCATTCCATGTTGAATTTCTCCCCAAGTTGGGACAACTCCTCAAGTAGCACGCGCACATGACCCCCGTGATGGCAGAACAAGTCCCCCCCTCTCCCGAAGCCGATTCCGCCATGATGGTTTTACGGCGATATTTTGGCTTTGAAACCTTTCGCGGATTCCAACGTGAGGTCATCGACCACGTGATGCAGGGGGGGGACGCCGTTGTGTTGATGCCGACAGGTGGTGGAAAGTCGTTATGCTATCAAATCCCCGCTATCTTGCGCAGAGGGGTTGGAATCGTCGTTTCACCATTGATTGCCTTGATGCAGGATCAGGTGGGTGCCTTACGCCAAAATGGAATCCGTGCCGCGTTCATCAACTCCAGCCTCAGTAGTGAGGAAGTATATCAAGTCATACACCAAGCGCGAATGGGGACACTGGATTTGTTATACATGGCCCCGGAACGGCTGTTGATGGAATCCTCGCTGGAATTACTTTCCCAGATGACTATTGCACTGTTTGCGATTGACGAAGCCCACTGTGTTTCCCAATGGGGCCATGATTTTCGCCCCGATTATCTGGGTCTGACGGTATTGGCAGACCGATTCCCGGGAATTCCCCGGTTGGCCTTGACCGCAACGGCGGATTCCCCAACCCGGACGGAGATCATCCATCGGCTACGTTTGGAAAATTCACAGTCGTTCATCGCAGGATTTGACCGCCCAAACATCCGATATCGGGTCGCTATCAAAGACAATCCCAAAAAACAGTTGAAAACTTTTCTAAAAGATGAACACTCCGGGGATGCGGGAATTGTCTATTGCCTGTCACGCTCCAAGGTGGAAGAAACGGCATATTGGTTGGTTGAACAAGGTTTCAATGCGCTGCCGTACCACGCCGGCCTCGACAGCGGAACACGCCGTCAAAACCAGGAACGCTTTTTATTTGAAAATGGAATCATCATTGTAGCCACCATTGCCTTTGGTATGGGAATCGACAAGCCAGATGTCCGGTTTGTCGCGCATTTGGACTTACCAAAAAGTTTGGAAGCTTATTATCAAGAGACAGGACGTGCTGGGCGGGATGGGTTGCCGGCCAATGCATTCTTGACCTATGGCATGGAAGATGTTGTCTTATTGCGAAAATTTATCGATGGTTCAAGGGCGGAAGATAAAATCAAACAGATCGAACACCGCAAATTGGATTCCTTGATCGGGTACTGTGAAAGTGCGGAATGCCGACGCCGCATATTGCTCACCTATTTTGGTGACAATCCCCCACCAACCTGTAATAACTGCGATACATGCATCACTCCGGTCGCGACCTGGGATGGATTGGTTGCTGCCCAAAAGGCGTTGTCGTGCGTCTATCGGACCGGACAACGATTTGGTACGCTCCATCTGATTGACGTGCTGACCGGAAAGAAATCTGAAAAAATCACACGATTTGGTCACCATGCCATCAGCACTTTTGGCATTGGCAAAGAGTTGACAACCAACCAATGGCGTTCCGTTTTTCGTCAGTTGGTTGCCAGTGGATATTTGGAAGTCGATATGGAAAATCACGGTGGTCTGCGTCTGTGTGAGGCCAGTCGTCCCCTGTTGCGTGGAGAAAAAACGATCCTTTTTCGGATGGATGCCGATGCACCCAAACCTCCGGCAAAGAAAAAAGAACCGGTCATTGACAGGAAGTCGTCGCCGATATCCGCAAAGGTTTACGGGCAATCGGGCCTATGGCAAGCGTTGCGCAGCATGTGCGTAGAATTAGGGAAACAACAGGGCGTCCCCCCTTTCTTTATCTTCAATGATACAACGCTGCGGGAAATTGTTGCGGCCATGCCCACAACATTGGAGCAATTGGGCCAGATCCATGGGGTAGGTACCAATAAGCTCAAAAATTATGGCCAACAGGTGTTGCAGTTGGTCTCATCCTTCCGACCTTAGAATCCATAATGATTATTCAATGCTGACTTTTTTATAATTTCCATAATTTAAAGTTATGACTGTTATCTCAGGCGCAGCCCCAACACGTATCGGTGGTCCCCAGGTTCCTGTCCCTCTGTTGATATAATACCATCCCCCCCACGGCGTCGTGCGTAACCCCGATAACACACCATTGGCCCAATAGACCATGACACCAAATGGGAAAATTTGCCCGCCATGGGTATGACCTGAAAGCCCCAGATCAAAAAGTCCCGCCAGTTTCTCAGGCCAGACCGGTTGGTGATACAGCAACACAACAGTGCTGTCTTGATGGGGAAACCGACTTTGATCAAAAGGTTTCACCCCCACGTCATGGGTCGAGGGATCATCCACCCCCAACACTGTAAAACCATCGAATGATACCCAATCGTTCCTGAGTACCTGGAATCCCCCCCGCTCCAACAAGGCCAACGACACAGGGATACCTGTCATCGATTCATGATTTCCCAATACGGCAAACTTGCCCAAAGGCGGTTGGACTGCGTGCCATTGGTCCATGATCCAAGCTTGGTTTTCTCCCCCAAAGTCGATAAAATCACCCGTTGAAACAATCATATCGGGGTTTTCGTGACGGACGATCTCAAGAAGATTTTCGTGCCGGGACGCGATAACGAACTGACCATAATGAACATCGGATATCTGCATGATCTTGACCGGATCCGAATGGGATCGTCTGAGCGGAGAAGTCATCGCCAGCCGCGTCACTTCCAGATGCCCAGCCTCAAAAAAACCGTAAATACTGACCAAAATGGCTATGGCGACACTCAAATAAAAAACTTCTGGTTTTTGACGCCAAGTTATTATTTTCCCTCGATTATAAAATAATTTTTGAATAAAAAATAAAATTATCAGCAACAATTCAATTTGGAAAAATATAAAAACACAGCCCAGCCACACCGTCCCAACACGAAACAGGGATTGACTCGCCGAAAACCAACCCCATCGGTATACCCCATGCGACAAAAAAACCGAAAAAAACAGGGCCAATAACACAATCAGCACCATGCCACTTCCGGTCTTACCCATGGAGAAAATTGTCCGCACCCGCCGCCAGATGGCCAGATGGAACAACCCATAAACAATCATGATAACACTGAAGAATATTGCCTTCATGATTCCTTCTTTAGAAGTGTCACATCATCCTGATTCCGGCATAGAGGCGCAAAAACTGGCATTCAAGCGTCTGCGCAGAAGGGCGTGTTCATCTTTTGATCTTAAAAATCGGCACACCGGATCATGTGCTGACCGGAAAAAAGCGTATAGACCGACTCTTCGGCCTGTCGCGCCGCCCGCTGCAATAGGGACGCCTCCTCGGACCTCATCCCATTTTCCAACAGGGCGCGATAAAAACGCAAATAAAAAACATCCGGCTCCACCCGCACCCGCCAGACCAAAGTCACGGCACGAAGTAATCAATGATTAAAAGAAAAAAGGGGTCTGGGGGATTGCCCCCAGGGTTTTGACTTTGT
>JADGCQ010000051.1 GCA_015228925.1 Magnetococcales bacterium
AGTCAAAACCCTGGGGGCAATCCCCCAGACCCCTTTTTTCTTTTAATAATTTTTCTTACCCCGCCATTTTATCCAGGAAGTCTTTCACCTTGTCAAAAAATGATTTGGAATCGGGATGAGAATCCGCTTCACAGCAATTGGCCAATTCCTCAAACAACTCCCGTTGCCGCTTATTGAGCTTCACCGGCGTCTCCACACGGACCTCAACCACCAAATCACCAAAAACCCCAGGGCGATTCAAATGCGGCAACCCCTTGCCCCGCAAAGGAATCCTCGTCCCCGTCTGCGTACCCGCCGGAACGCTCAATCGAACCTTGCCACTTAAACTTGGAATCTCCAGCTTCCCCCCCAACGCCGCCTGGGTAAACGTAATGGGAACCTGACACAGCAAATCGGCCCCATAACGCTCAAACATGGGGTGCCGCGCTACATCAATCAAAATATACAAATCCCCCGGAGAACCATGGGCCAATCCCGCACCCCCCTCCCCCGAAAGACGAATTCGTGTCCCCGTATCCACACCGGGCGGTATCTTAACAGTCAGCGTTTTTTCCGAACGCTTGCGCCCCTGACCGCGACACGCCGGACAGGGGTTGCGGATAATTTTTCCCCGCCCACCACAGGCAGCACACGTCCGCGCAATGGAGAAAAATCCCTGTTGCGTGCGAACCTGTCCCATCCCCTGACACGTCGGACACGTCTCAGGCCCAGAACCCGCCTTGCTCCCGGATCCCTTACAGACATCACACTCAACAATGCTGGGGATGCGAATTTTTTCCTCAGACCCGTTCATGACAGTTTCCAACGTCACCGTCATGTCATAGCGGAAATCTTCCCCCCGCTGCGGTCCACCCCCCCGCTCTCCGCGCCCTCCACGGCCTCCTCCGAAGATATCTCCGAAGAATTCCTCAAAGATATCCCCAAAACCACCCCCAAACCCCGAAGGATCTCCCGAAAATCCACCGCCACCCCCCTGTCCCAAACCCGCATGGCCAAACTGATCGTAGACCGAACGTTTTTTGGGATCCTTCAACACTTCATAGGCGGAATTGACCTCCTTGAATTGGGCCTCGGCATCCTTGTTGCCGGGATTGCGATCCGGGTGAAGCTGCATCGCCAGTTTCCGATAAGCTTTTTTAAGCTCATCCTCACTGGCGCTGCGGCTCACCCCCAGAATTTCATAATAATCTTTGGGCATCAGCAAACTCAGTCTTTCTTGCCGTCCTTGACTTCCTCAAACTCGGCATCCACAACATTATCGGCTCCACCAGCCGCGCCATGAGAACCTGCCGCCGAGCCACCCGGACCAGCCGCCGCAGAATCCTTATACATTGCCTCACCCAACTTCATCGAAACTTCCATGACCGCCTGGGTTTTGGCCTCGATGGCTTCGGCATCCTCACCACCCATGACTTTCTTCAAGTCGGCCAATGCCTGCTCGATCTGGCCCTTGATGGCACCATCCACCTTGTCCCCATTCTCTTTGAGGGTTTTTTCGGTGCTGTAAACCACCGAATCAGCCTGGTTACGCGCATCAATCAGCTTACGTTTTTTCGCATCTTCCTCGGCATGGGCCTCGGCATCGCGGACCATCTTTTCAATCTCCGCATCGGTCAGACCACCCGATGCCTGAATCTGGATGGACTGCTCCTTGCCCGTCCCCTTATCCTTGGCACCAACATGGACCAAACCATTGGCGTCGATATCAAACGTCACCTCAATCTGGGGAACCCCACGGGGGGCCGGTGCAATCCCCACCAGATCAAACTGTCCCAAAAGTTTATTATGATTGAATAGTTCCCGCTCACCCTGCGCAACGCGAATGGTCACTGCCGGCTGCGAATCCACCGCCGTCGAGAAAACCTGTGATTTTTTGTTGGGAATCGTGGTGTTCTTATCGATCAGCTTGGTAAACACCCCACCCAATGTTTCGATTCCCAAAGAGAGCGGTGTCACATCCAACAACAAAACGTCCTTGACATCTCCCTTGAGGACGCCACCCTGAATCCCCGCACCAATGGCCACCACCTCGTCCGGGTTGACCCCCCTGTGAGGATCCTTGCCAAAAAACTCGGTGACCACCTGCTGCACCCTGGGCATCCGGGTCATCCCACCCACCAAAATCACCTCATGGACATCCCGTGCGGAAATTTTGGCATCCTTCAAAGCGATACGGCAAGGCTCAAGGGTACGCTGCACCAAGTTGTCCACCAACGATTCCAGTTTGGCACGCGACATGGTGATATTTAAATGTTTTGGACCCGACGCATCCGCCGTGATGAACGGCAGATTGACATCGGTTTGTGTGCTGTTGGACAACTCGATTTTGGCTTTTTCGGCAGCTTCCTTCAACCGTTGCAGTGCCATGGTATCCTTGCGCAGATCGATCCCATGCTCCCGTTTGAACTCATCCGCCAACCAATCGATGATGGTTTTGTCAAAGTCCTCGCCACCCAGGAAGGTGTCGCCATTGGTAGACTTGACTTCAAACACCCCGTCGCCGATTTCAAGGATGGAGACGTCAAATGTACCGCCACCCAGGTCATAAACCACAATGGTCTGACCCCCTTTTTTATCCAAGCCATACGCCAAAGCGGCAGCAGTCGGCTCGTTGATGATCCGCAGTACATCCAATCCCGCAATCCGACCGGCATCCTTGGTGGCCTGGCGTTGGGCATCGTTGAAATAGGCTGGAACGGTGATCACCGCCTCGGTGACCGGTTCTCCCAGATAATCCTCCGCCGTTTGTTTCATTTTTTGGAGGATCATCGCCGAAACTTCCGACGGGCTGATTTTTTTATCGCCCAGTTTGACCCAAGCATCGCCATTGTCCGCCTTAGCGATTTCAAAGGAGACCAGATCCCTGTCCTTTTGGGTCAAAGGGTCATCAAAACGACGGCCAATCAGCCGTTTGATGGCATAGAGGGTGTTTTTGGGATTGGTTACCGCTTGGCGTTTTGCCGCCTGTCCCACCAAGCGTTCCCCCGATGCCGTGAGGGCCACCATGGACGGGGTTGTCCGTACACCCTCACTATTTTCAATCACCTTGGGGTCGCCACCCTCCATGATCGCTACGCAGGAGTTGGTGGTTCCCAGATCAATACCAATAACCTTGCCCATCTTTTTCTTCCTTTTCCAAGTGACTTAAACCCTATCCCAAGCGGCCCGCCATGACTGTTTTACGAAGTAACATCCCGTCCTACACCAGTTCATATGGAAACACCGGGTGCATTTGTCAAGCCCCATGCCCGTATTTTATTCCACTGGCGCGACGACAAGACCACGACACAAGCGGTGCCGATCACGCCTCATTTTTAGCGATGACGACCATGGCCGCCCGGAGGAGACGCCCCTTGAGAAGAAATCCCGGTTGAAATTCGGAAACAACGCTCCCTGGAACCGCATCGGGGGTCGCTACCTGCTGCACCGCTTGGTGCAGATTGGGGTCAAAAATCTGCCCCAGGGTCTCCATACGGGTGATCCCATGGCTGGTAAAAATACGCTTGAGTTCCGATTGTACCATTTTGACCCCATCCGCCATCGCCTTGAGGGCGGGATCCTGGGAATCGGGCATGGCGTTCAAGGCGCGTTCCATGTTATCCGAAACGCTCAGCAGGTCGCGGGCAAACGCTTCCACGGCAAAATCTCTGGCTTGTTGCACCTCACGCGCTGTCCGTTTGCGCAGGTTTTGCATATCGGCCAACCCCCGCAATGTCTCTTCACGGCTGGCCGCCAGGGCCGCCTGGGTCTCTTCGAGACGACGTTCGAGGGTTGCCAAATCCATCCCCTCTTCCGAGGATGTTTCATCACAATTGGACCCAACCCGGGTCATGGTTTCCAAATCGGGTTCCATGCCAGGGGTGGTTGCGCAAGCGTCATTTTGAGGATCACCCTGGTCAATCTGTTTATCTTGTGAACAATTCTGATCGGTCATTGGCCTTTTGATATCTCAAATGAAGGTTAATGCTACGGCTCAGGAACCCGAGAGCATAAGGTTCATGGGTGAAAAGGTTATCGCAGATCGCCCAGGCTTTCGTAATAGCCGCCATCGAACCCCGAAATGGCGCGTTGCGCCATCAGTGCCCCCAATGCCCTGGCGGTAAAGTCCACCAATGGTATGACGTGGGCATAATCCAGACGGACGGGACCGAGAACGCCGACTGTTCCCGGCATCAGGTTACCTGGCCCATAAAAAGGGGCCGCCACCACGGAGCAGGAGTTGTCGTGGACAATTCCGCTCTCCGACCCAATAAACAACCGGACACCATCCAACCTGTCACATTCATCCAACAAGTGGATTAATTTACGATTTTCCTCCAACAAAGCAAAAAGATCCCGCAAGAGGGCGATATCTTTGCTGGAGAGGTTTTCTCTTCCGGCCAATCCCAGAAGATTCATCCGACCATTGACGATCAAGGCGTCATCGGAGGCGACGAATACCGGGCTTGCCAAAAGTTTTCGGCAAAGATCGTGGAAACTTTGTTCACCGCGTTCGATCTCTCTGTGCAGTCTGTGTTTGACCTCCGCCAGGGTACTCCCTTTCATTTCCCGGCTCAGATAGACGGCGAACTCTTCGAGATCTTTTTGTTGCAGTTGTGTATTCAAGCGGATGACACGGCTTTTGAGGTGTCCCGATTCCGAAACTAAAACGACCAGAATACGGACTTCCGCCAAGCTATCACGCGAAAGTTCGATCAGTTTGACCTGTTGAAAGACGATATCCAACATCCTGGGCATCCTTGGGAGACGGACGATACAGGCGTTGGGGGTCATGGCCGCCAGGACGCGGCTGACCTCCGAGAAGGTTTGTTCCATATCGTCGCCGTGGGTGCAGGCGGCGACGATGCGATCTTTGTCACGTTCCGACAACCGGGCGACTTCCAGCAGGGAATCCACAAAGAACCGGAGTCCTTGTTGGGTTGGCCTGCGCCCTGCGGAAGAGTGATCACGGATGAGGTAACCCATTTTTTCCAGTTCCGCCATTTCAGCGCGGATGGTGGCGGGAGAAAAGTCCAAACCTTCCATCTGGCTGAGGGTTTTGGAACCGACAGATTTGCCTTGATGGATGTAGGCGTGAACGACGCGCTGAAGGATGTCACGATGCCGTTGAGTCAACATGATTTTTCTTAAGGGTACCGTCCCATGTCATAAACGCGCAGAATCACGCAGTATCTCTCCACAGTGACTTTAAATCAAAGTCCACCCTGCCCTGACTAGCCAACTGTGAAAGATAACAATCCCAGGAATAGGTGTCAACACATACTGGGCAGGATGAATTCGTTCTTTGATAAAAATTTTTCTGATTCCAAGGAGGTAGCGATTTGGTCTGGAGATTTCCCATTTTTTGGCATAAATCTGGACTTCCTGATCTCAGACGGTGTTTTCACCAATTAACCGGAATCAATCATGGCACTTTTATTGGCTGTTTTCTGAGGCGGAACATTTGCCCGAACCCCCGAACCGTGGATATGGGAAATCTTTGGAACCCTGTGGTTCGTTCGGTGCTTACCGTTGTCAGGCAAAACGCTGTGACAGAATATCCAATATCTTTTGGCCGCCAGCTACATAATTATATTCTGTCAGAACCCGTTTTTGACCCTTTTTGACGATGGCAACCCGTTCCTCATCGTGTTTTAGGTAGTAATTGATTTTTGCCATCAGATCCTGGCGACCGTCGAAAAAAATGTAGCCTTCCCCCTCTTGCAGATAGTCGGTCAGTTGGTTCAGGTCTTTGTCCGGGGCAATTTTGCCTAGCAGCAGAAAGCCACCAGAGCCGATCACCTCAAACACCCGGTGATGCAGGGTGGTGAAGGGGTTAAGCTGGAGGTTGATTTTGCTGCGGTTATAGACCAGAGAGGAGCCGCCGCCATGGGGAGTTGGTCCCTTGGCGTAGGGCCGATAGAACGGTGAGCGGTCCCATTCGCGGCCAAAAAGGGCTAGGGCGTGACCCCCTTCAATGACCCAGCGCAATATTTTCGTGCGCCAGATAAAATTACCTGCTTTCCGGGAGATCATCCGGTAATCCTCAAAATCCAGGGGCCGACCGGGAAATTTACGGTCCATATGGGGTTTTAAAATATCGATATAATCCTGTACTCGGGTGATCCCGTGTTGGGGATTGTCTTCAGGCTCCAGGATGGTTTGGTTGAGGACATCAAAAACCATGTCATTGAGCGGTTTGTCGGCAAAAGGGGCCTGGTCGCTGTAATGGGCCACAAAGGAGATATCGTGGTCATAGGTTTCTACCTCCGGATCCCGGTTGAATAGGCGGTCGTTGGAGAGGGTCGGAAATTTAAAGTAGTCGGTATACCCGTTCAACTCCAACTCATCGTGGTGCATTTCGGAGAGGGTGATATCCTTTTCGTTCAGCTTGTCCAGAAACTCTCCCCGGGCGACTGCCCCCAGGATATCTTGAATCCAGGCAACAAAGGGAATATTGGCCGGAATCGCCGGGTTGGAATAACGCAGATAGCAGAGCTGTATCACGACATCCGGCTTGAATTCGAGCAAGGATAGGGCGATGTCATCGATCCGGCCCGTTAATGCCTCCCACTGGGCCTCTTTATGGGTAAAGCAGGTGTAGCCCAGTCTTTCAAACCCTTCGGAGAGATCCCGAACGCAATATTGCAAGAAGGTGGTAAAACGGGAGGTGATGAAAAATATCCGGAGACTCCCATCGGCAATCTTGGCCGAAATCGTTTTTGGAAAGTCTGGGGTATAGCGGTTATGCAGTTCGATCAGGTAGTGGTGGGTTAGCCAGTTATACTTGTCCATTAGGGTCTTGTGAATCGGGAGCAGATGGCGGGAGCGAAACTGGCGGTTGGCGGTGTTGGCCGGTTGAACGGTGCTGGAGAAGGCATGTTTGGGATTGTCATAGAGTGTCGTCAGGCTTGCGGCAAGATTCTCCTCGTCCACCAGGCGGATGATATGGGAGGCCTGTTCCAGGCAGGAGAAATCCTGCGCCGCCATCAAGCCGTTAAGCCAACGAAACGGCATGAGCAGATAGCAGTAATTCTGGAAAAAAACCGGCTCCTCGGCCTTTAAAGAGAGGATCAGGCGGGCCATTTCACCAATGGAGCTGCCGCGATAAAAGAGGGCATCGCCTGTCGGCATCATCCAGAATGGTCGGTCCGATCCGCTTTGTGACGGTCCCTTTTCCAGCCGTTGCCAGACCCCTTGATGTTTAAAAAACAATGAACTACCCAGGCAGATCAAGTTGGTCAACGCCTCGGGTTCAAAATGGAGACGCGAGGCATATTGGTTGAAGGTTGGATCAATTTTTTCCAATATGGCACAGTTGGCCGTATGGCGTGCCCGGCTCTCCTCCAGTATCTCCCCAGCCAAGGCGGTTATTTGTTTCTGAATTCTTGTTGCGATACGGTGTGCCCGGTTATTCAGTTCGGTATCGGTCATTCTGGTTTCCCACACCAACCGTTCTTGGATATCCAGCAGTTGTTCTAAATCCAGATCGTCACTCAAGGTGTCCAAATAGCTTTGCTCTATTTCATCGTCCCAGGGCATCAGCAGACAGAGGAGCCGTCGTTCTTCTGTCAGGTTTTGTTTTGTCAGAAACCGGATACATATTTTGGCCATGGCCAGCCGTTTTTCGGAGTCTGTTATGATCCCGATCATGGTTTTGAACAGGGCCATGCCGTGCTGTTTTTCTCCTGTGTCGAAGGCGTTCATGGCAGCCTGACATATGTCTGAGACCCGTTCCAGTGGGATATCGGTATCCCGTGCCCAATCAAGAAAGGTGGGAAAATCGTTAGCCTGAAGGGTCTCGGAGATATGGCCAAAATGGGGGTTGTCCCCCCGTTTTTCCACATCGGGAAACAGCAGGGTTGTGAGTCTCTCTTGGATCAGCCTCAGATCGGGTTCCAGGTTGGCAAGAAAGGGATCTTCAGCGAGATTCTGTCGTTCCAAAATTTTTTGCAGCGTGCGGGAGAAGACTTGAGCGATAATCGCCTGTTCGGGTCTGTCGTCCGCATTCGGCCAGTAGAGGGCCGTGGGAAAGCGTCCGTGGAGCAAGGCGAGATGGTTCGGGATGGTCCGATAGGGTAGGGCCAACAGATCGGCGAAGGGCATCGCTACCAAATTTTTCGGGGACTCGGCGAATGGCTCACCCTCGTAGTAACAGTACTGGGTTTCATGATATCCGACGATACCAGAGTCTACCCGGTTGTTTTCCAGGGCGGTACGCAGGGCGGTATCTCGGCAAAAGAAAAAAGCATGTTCCCGGCGTGGAATCGGGTTTGCCTCTTTGGGGGGGATACTTTCAGTGTGCGTCCGTATACGGGCGACCGATTCCATGATCAATTGAAACAGGGTGTGCAAATCTTTTTGCTGATCGTCGGGCAGACCGGGTGGCGTGACCAATCTTTTGGGCGGACGAAGTTTCGATTTTTCAAAAAAAACACTTAGCTCTGTATAAGGGATACAGATCAGGTTGGGGCGTAGGAACTGGATCTCGGACCCGTTAAAGTAACAGAGCTGCGGTTGTTCTTTTCCATCGGTCCCCCGCACCATGTTCTGTTGCGAGGCGACTTCATATGCCCTGTTGGCGTCCAGAAAGTAGCTATCCTCAAAAGCCTCCTCCCCGGTTGCCGATATGGAACAGTTGCTATTCACGCAAATGGTGCTCCTTGTTGTGACTGGTGGAAAATCTTTCTTTGGTTTCAAGCCAATCTTTCGACGACACCCATGGCCTGATCGATACAGTCGTCCACATCGACACGATATTGATAGCTGCCGGCCCGGCCAATGGAGAAGACGCCGTCGGGCATGTCGGCAAAATATTTTTCCGCTCTGGCCATTTCCGATTTGAAGGGTACGGGGTAATAACGGCCATTTTTCGACGGGATTTCCATGCCAATAATGGTGGTCGGCGCATCCCAGTTTTGCCGTGTAAACTGTTTGTACTCCACGAGCCGGGTAAATGGTTCATCGCCGGCGTAGTAGAGAAAATAGACATTTTCCGGAAAGGCGTGGGCTACCGGCAGTACGATTTTATAGAAATCCCGGCCAATATAGGGCAATTCGCCATGAACGCCGTTCATGACAATATCGGGGGAGATGGTGTTGATGATGATGTCATAGCTCTGTTTCTGACTATCCATGACCACCGTTTTGTTGGCTATATCATAGTGTTCGATCTCGGTATTCAAGCGGACTTTGGTGCCTTGGACGCTGAGTTCAAAATAGTCGTCATACCCATTGGCGGCGATGGGATAGGCGGAGATGGCATTATTCCACGCCTCCCGAGGCCCCTCTTTCAGGGCAACGCCCTTGGGAGACCAGGAAAAATCGTCAATGCTGCGGTTGTCATCCACCCGCCACATTTTTTTTGAATAGCCGTTGATAAATTTGTCGTAGAGGTTTTGTCCTACCGAGGCGAGCCAATACTCTTCCAGGTTTTTCGATGCTAAGGCCCCTTCGACGGTTTTTCGTTGACGCAATTGGGCCGTAATCTGTTCCCTGTCGGGCATCAACACCACGTCGTCCACATGAATGGGATAGTTATAAAACTGGGCATCCTGTTCGACATAGGTGAGGAATAGATGTTCCTGACAGCGGCGCATGGGGCAATAGCGGTTCAGATAGTTGAATATCTTCTCCTTAGGGGTCAGAAAATGGCGGGGACCAAATGTATAGGGATGGCCGCCATACCATTTGGTTTTACATCCGCCGCCCAGATAAGAGGCCGCTTCCACCAAGGTGATGTCCCAACCGCCTTGAAGGGAGAGTAAGTGAGCCGCTGAGCAACCGGAAAAACCACCACCAATAATCAATACACTTTTCACGCGGATACCTTCCTTTTTTCGTTCTGTTCGGGATTGCCGACCGTTGATTCGGCCCCTGGCTATCGGGAAAAAATCATGTTTGTGGCCGGGTAGGCTGCCGCCAGGGATTGATCTTTCCGGGATTCCCAGTTGGAGCGTTGGGAGACCAGCCGGAACCCCTGTTTTTCCAATAGTCCAGGCACCGCCTGATCCCATTTGGCCTTGGGGTTTAACTCAATGAGAATGGTGCGCAGTATCGGGTTGGCCAGCAAGACCCCGCCGGCATGCATGATGATCCCCTCCAGTCCGTCCACGTCTACCTTGAGATGGGTGGGGGTAGCCAATTGCGGAACCCGACTCAAGTTATCCAGACTGGCACTGTAGACCAACTGTTTGATCACTCTTTTGGCCTTTGCTTCCGGGTCTAGCGGTACAAAGGCCACTCCGTCAGCCACTTCCTGGTCGATGGTGTCGGAAAATTGGTTGTGGGCACCACCCTGGGTGATATAGCGCACGTTCAGATAGCCAAACCCATCCTTGTCGGCAACGGCAATCGGAGCGGCTAGACAGTTCTCTTGGACCTGGTTCAAGGCGATGTTGCGCAGTAGTATCGCGTAGTTTTGGGCCTCCGGTTCAAAGGCAAAAACGCGACAACCGGTCAACCGCGCCGCGTAGATGGCATACATGCCGACATTGGCACCGACATCCCAAAGCACATCTTCCGGTCGTAGCCTGTCCAGCCAGTCGATGGTCTCCGGCTCCTCGGTGGCAAAGGTGCGGGTACGCCAGAGCAGACGTCCATGACCCCCGGTAAAATAGAGGGGGCCGTGTTTGGTTGGCGTTTCGATGACCGGGTTGATGGCCTGGATGATCTCCGTCGCCAGATCCCCCGAACGATTGAGTCCCAATAGCATGGTTACGGTACGGGCAATCAGGCGGCGAACGTGCTGACCCCAGGAACGGGAGACGTCGGAACCCATAGCACCGGGGTCTATTCTTTGCGTGTTGGCAGTATGGTTGGTCATGATCTTATTCCGTTTGTTGGGGGCGGTAGCAGTTGCGGCAGATTGCCGGGAGGGGGCCGTCCAAATGGGATTGCCTGAAATCACGCCAGGCATCGCCCCGCCAAAGATCGCTCACCCCCTCTGCCACCGTTCCCAACTCGTAGACGTCCGGGTTGCCTATGACACAGCAGGGGACCACCCGCCCATCCGAGGCGATGTAAGCCCGTTCAAAGGGCCAGGGACACCGCTCTTCCCGATGGTCCCACCCATATTTTTTGGTCTGTCGCCAAAAGGTGACATCCACTCCCTGTTGTTGTCCCAGTTGGATGATCTCCCGCATTTCAGACTCAGGAAATAGCGACTCCACAGATCGTTCGCTGTTGCGTTTAGCCCATTCGGGCAGACCAAAATCCACCAGATTCAGGGAGAATACTGCCTTTTTAAAGCCGGTCTCCCGGGCAAAGGCCACCAGCTCAGGGAGTTGATGACGGTTCTCCTTTTGCACCACCGTCCACATTTTGGTGCGCAGAAGCCCCTGCTCGGCGCAGTAGGTGTTAATCCGCTTGCAATTGGATTTGGTCCGTTCGAAGACAGCACCCCGGCGGATGGCGGTGAATGTTGCGGCGTCGGCTCCGTCAATGGAGATCTGCACCTCGTTGACTCCAGAATCGATCAGTTTTTTATCGTTGTCCCGGACGTGAAATAGCGAGGCATTGCTGGCGACTCGCACCCAGATATGGCGTTGGCGGGCGTAGCGAATCATCTCGAAAAAGGGTTCTCCCTGTAACAGTGGCTCTCCCAACCCCTGGAGCTTGATTTCCACCAAGCCGTACTGCGCATCAATGAGAGATTTAAACTCTTCCAGGCTCATGTCCCGGGACCGCTGGCCTTTGGGCCATTCGCTAACCTGACACATGACGCAGCGATAGTTGCAGCGGCTGACATTTTCGATGTCGATACGGATCGGCAGATAGTCTGGAACGGCGGCCCGTTTATCGGCCTTTTGGTATTTTTCATAATTTTCCCGGCAACGTTCAGAACTTTCCAATGCCCGGCGGCGTTCGGCAAGATAGGTTTCCGTATTGGGCAACGGTTCGGGTTGCCGGAGTGGGTCAATGGCTTCATCCGCAACGTCCCATAGGCGTGCGGCCCTGTTTTTGGATGAGGCGGGTGATAGCTCGGACCGGGACCAGGGGTAGAGCAGACGCGATTGACAGCCTCTGGCGGCAAGATGTTCTGCCATTTTTTTCTGGACCAGGAAATTATTGCTGCATAAAACCACCAATGCCTCCGGTTCTCCACCCGCATCCAGGGGCGAACGCCGAGGCAGACCGAAAGTGGGTTCGCTCTCGCCAGTAAAATTGTCGTCAAAGTGGAAACTTACTGGTTTCGGTAGTCCCTGATCTGCCAATTCTTTGAAAAGGCGGCTGAAATAGTAGGAAATTCCATAAAAGATGACGGGTGCGCCGCTTTGGGCGTGCTGTAGAATTTCTTGGGAGAGTCGCTTTTTCCCGGCATCAAAGCGGGAAAATCCGCTCCGTATGGCCGCCACCGATTTTTCGGGGTGGTTGATCTTTGCCTCTTTGGCAGTCTTGCCCTTGACGGCGACGAGGCTCAAAAAATTGGAGCGGTCCTGCTGAATGATTGCAAAGGGGTGGAGACAGTTGGCCAAGGTTTCTGGAGTAAAATAGCTCACATGGTCTGGCACAAAATCCTCCGCACCATGTTGGAGCGAAAGTTCTAGATCCGGTACCTCGATATAGAGCATCCCTCCAGGGTTTAGGCAGCGGTTTAACTCGGCCACGACCGTTCGGGGGGCCGGAATATGTTCCAGTACATGTTTCATGATGATGAGATCAAAATGGCTGGAGAAAAGATCGGCACGAAAATGGGTATGCAGGGTGGGCACAGCCAGATCTTGAAATGCCGTTGGCTCTACTCCCAGGATGTTGGCACCGGGTAGTTTTTCCTTGAGCAAAAAAAGCAGATCCCCCCGGTTAGAGCCAATCTCCAGGATCGAAGGGTTTGTCTGGTTGTCCAGTTGCGCCAGAATGCGCGATAGGGGGGCACTGTTTTTTTCGGAGCGGTCGGGGAAGGGAAAATTTTTATTCACCTCATAGTTGCTGTAGGCCTGCTCCATGAGTCTTTGATACCCTGGCTGGTAGGCACTGGATTGGTAGACAAAACCGCAGCTTGTACAGAGATCCAGGGTAAAGGGGATAGCCCCACTTTCAACATTGGCGAAAAAGGCTCCGTGGGATTCATGGACGCGAAGGATCGTATTCTGTTCGCACAAAGGGCAGGGGATGGGGTTCATGTCAGCTCCTGGGCGAAACGGTGCAGTACTGTTTCGATGGCGTGGGGGGCGTATCCGTAGATCCGTCTGGCTCGTTCACTGGAAACAGTAAAGGATTGTTGCCGGTTTGGTACCACTTCGATAGCAGAGTACGAACCGATTTCACTCTTGAGTAGGGCTACGGCTTGCCGAATGGAAATTTCTCCCGACGATGCGAGGGTGACGGCATCAAAGCCGTGTCGCTCCCCGGATGCCAGCAGGAGGATAAAATCGGCCAGATCGGTCACATGGACGGCGTTGTTAAAGGGGGACTCTGGATTGAAAAGGGTGATTGGAGCATCCCGTTTGAGTTTGTCTGCCACTTGGGCCAGCCACGGCGTCTGTGCCCCTACCCCCAGAACCCCAGGGAGCCGCAGGGCGATGGCGGGCAGATTCTTGGCCTCTTCTCGCAACAGGCATTCGCCCCAATATTTGCTGATCCCATAGGGGGTGGGGTTAGTACGGGGTGTTTGTTCATTCACTACCGCCTCGGTAATTTCGCCATAGAGGGAGAGGCTGGAGAGGTAGAGGATGGGTACGCCGCCCAGGGGCCGTGCCTGGTGGATCAACCGCCGGGTAGCCAGGATATTGTTCTGAAAAAAATCCTCCAGGGTTGCTCCAGGGTGCGGCGAACGGGCGGCGGCGTGGACGATGCAGTCCAGGTCTTTCGGTAGGGGCAGAGCGGTTGTGGCCAGATCGCCGGGGAGAAACGTCGTCGTGGTATCGGCAACGCCCCCTGCGGGAGGGCGGCGGACTTGGGCAAATACCCGCCAACCGGCCTCGGCAAAACGGTGCCGAAGATGGCTGCCGATAAAGCCGCCAGCCCCGGTAATCAAAACACTTTTTTCCCTTCTGACCATTGCGGCGGCCTTCTAATTGTTATAACAACCGGCAGCATGATCTGGACGACCATCCCGCCGGGGCGGTTTGATTAACAAATCGCCCCGTTCATAATCGTCCAAGGACTCGAAGGTTTTCCCCTGGGCCTTTCCGGTCAGGTCGCCCTCTGCGATGCGTTTTTCAAAGGCCTCCCGCCAGACCGTCCGGCGGAGGGACTCCAACTCCTCTGGAGATGTGTCGGGTAGCCGGATGGAGCTTTTTGCCAAGCGTAAATCGTTTAAGGAGAAGCTGTCCAGAAACAGTCCCTTCTCCAGACACTCATCGTAGAGTTCTGTACCAGGGAAGGCGGTGACCAGGGAGAAGATCACGTCATGGACGCCCAGGGCTTTGGAAAGATCAATGGTTTTTTGAATTTGGGACCGTGTTTCGCCGGGAAAGCCGATCATGAAGAGCAACCGCACGTCGATGTTCCGTGCGACCATTTTTTCAATGATTTGCGGTAGGCGGTGGAGTTTGACTTTTTTGTCCACCATGGCCTCCTGCAACTCCGGGTCGCCACTCTCCACCGAGAGCAGGGCCCGTCGGAAGTTGGCTTTGTCCATCAGATCGATAATCTCATCATCGATGGCGTTGGCTTCGATACCGCCGGTGACGTGGAAAAAGACCTGGGGGAACTCTTCGGCAAGTTGGCTCATCAACTGTTTGACCCGCTTTTTGTGAACGAAAAAATTATCCTCCACAAACTGGATCTCATCCACTTGATAGGTTTCCACATAGCGGCGAATCTCCGCAATCACCGCATCCAGATTGCGGGTGCGATAGCCCCGATGACCACTGGTCAGGGGGGAGGAGCAAAAACGACAAACGTGGGGACAGCCCCGACTGCTCAGCATGACCATGTAGCGTTTGCCAATGGCGTTACCGCCACCGGTACGCACCATGATTTTCCAGTAGGACTCCATGGGCAGGAGGTGCCAGGCCGGTTCGGGTAGGCTATCCAGATTGGTGGCAATGCCGCCGTCTTCGGCCTTGTAGTGTTTCCAGCCGTTACCGGAATGGGCGGATTTTACCGACTCCATGGTGTTTTTGATTGCGCCCTCTCCATCTTTGTAGTAGAGGCCGGTGACCTGTTTCAGAGGGCGTTGGCCGTTCAGGGCATCCATCAACTGCACCAGTGTCAGTTCCGCCTCACCAAGCAGGACATAATCGACATAAGGGTGGCTCATGACATCCAGGGGCGCACCGGTGGCGTGATGGCCGCCCAAAATGATGGGTTTGTTTGGAAAGGCCTTTTTCAACGCTTGGCAGAGTTCGTAAACCTCTGCAATCAACATGGAAAAAAGGACGCTGATGCCAATGACATCGGGATTTGAGCGGCGGATGCGTTCCACCACGGTCTCGTTGCTCAGTCCATAGATGATGGAGGGTTCCTTGTAGATTTCATTATGATACCCTTCTATGAGAATATCTATTATTTCCACCTCATACCCGTTGGCCAGCAGATTGGAGGCCAAATAGGCTAATCCCAGGGGCGGCGAGCCGTGTTTGCGGGCCGAGGGGCTGCCATCGGCATAGACATAGATTTTTCCCGGAGGAGAGATCAGGGTGATTTTTCTATAATCGTGTTTGGAATCATGTTTGGTTTGCATCGTTTAGGGTTCCAAATTTGGTTTGCTGTAAGTTCCCGTTTCTCGACATCGGGCGGATGGCTTGAAAAATTTCCTGGCCCTTATTCAAAATAGATAAAATCCCGATCTCCAGAATAACCACACCGCTCATACCACCAGAGCCACTCCTCCGGCGTATAAAAGGACTCACAGGTTAGTTGCCAATAGAGTAGGTTGACCTTTTCCTGTTCGTTGCGGTAGGACTCCACGACGATCAGCTTATCTCTCCGGCCCACCCGTTGGATCTCCTTGATGGCCTTTTCGAGTTGGTTGCAATACAGGTTGTGCAGGGTGTTGATGGAAAAGACGAAATCGAAGCTATGATCCGCAAAGGGCAACTCCGTGACGTTTCCCTGGCGCAAAAAGGGTTGGACCTCCTTCTTGGCGTGTTCAATGGCGTAGGGTGAGATGTCCAGGCCGACCACTTCGCAGCCGGGTACGGCCCGGGTGAACTCATAGAGCAGAAAGGCTTTGCCACACCCCGCATCCAGGATCCGATCTCCGGCCTTTATGCCGTAGTGACGGGCCATCTTTTCCGCTACCGGCAACCATCGTCCGTCATAGTGGTAGCCACCATAGCCGTATTGGCGTTCACCGTCCCAGTAGTCATATCCCCACTGTTTGGCTTTGGCGGCGCACTCCGCTTTGTCGTATTCCATCACCCGCTGTATATAGTTTCGTTTGGTGCGGGTGTGTAGTTCGGAAATAAAATCCACTTTGGCCATGATTGATTCCCTTTTTCGAGGGTTTAAATGAAAACACCATGGTCGGGGTCGATGTCGAGAACGTTCTGTATCGCGATGTTTTTGCTATGGGCCACACAATGGTGATCACACTCCGAGGAGGGATTTAGGGAGAAAATGCGCCGTTGGTTCTCCTGGGAAAACCAAAACTCCCGGAAGGAGGTATCCCGGAAAGAGCCTAGCTTTCCGCTTTGGGTGTACGCTTTGTCCTGACAGGAATAGACCGCGCAGTCGGCACCGATGACCGTTAGAAACTGGAGAGAGGGGCAGGTGGTGTAGGTTTTATTGAAACACTCTTCCTGCTTGTGATAGTGATTGATGACCGTAAAGTGCGGATCATTCAAAGCTTGAGCCTTTTGGATCAGGGTGGCAACAGAGTCCATGATGGCCGCGTGATAGAGGTTGTTTTCGCTGCCGTCGTTGGCGACCACGACCCCGGAGAGCTTGACATGATGGACCCCAGCGGCCTTGAATGTGGCGCAGGCTTCGACCAGATGGGTGTAGTTCTCCTGGGTGACTATAAAACTGATGCCCAGTACACAGTTCGATTGCATGGCTTTGAAGTGGCGAATATTTCTTATGATATCTGTGAACGGTTCTCCCTGGAGTCCCCGGGCTTTTCTGTAACTGGCGTCATCCCAGCCGTCGATGGAGATACGAACCCAGGTACCGTATTGGGCGAAGGCTTCGGCCATGCGGCCTTTCAGGTTGCTGCCGTTGGTCAATGTGGCCACCCGCACTCCCCCTTTAGACAATCGCTCTACTATTTGGGGAAGAGGTTTATAGAGCAGGGGTTCCCCACCGCCGGAGAAGGTGACCGCCTTGACCCCAATACTGATAATATCTTCAACGATTTCATACATTTTTTCTTGAGGTATAGCATCGGCCTCCACCATCTCCTCTCCCAGATGCAGATTGCCGACCTTGTAGGCGCAATACCAACAATCGTGATTGCACCGGTTGGTGGGTTTGATGCGGATATGAACCGGAGCCAAAAGTTTGCGCTCTTGCCACGCTTTCAGGTGGTCCTGAAAGCGGAGAAATTTCAAACTGCTGTAGAGAGTTGTCATGACGACGACAAACCTTTTTTACTATCTGTCACTTAGGATTGTGATGGTCAGCGGTTGTGGGCTGAATAATCAAACCTGATTGTTGACTATCTATATGCAAGGTTCAAGCCACCGGCTTTAGTCGGTCAGCTTTCAGCAGCAACCGAAAATGCCGTCGGAAACGGTCACAAAACCCAACAAACCGGTGTCCTATTGATGACAATGGGTTTGTGCCATCTTGAATTCCCTTATTTTTTGTGTTGTCTCGGTGGGTCTGCGTCGCTCATTTTTTTTGCGTCTTCGACCTTGCGTTAAAAGTGAAACTATTATAGCATGTTTCAATAAATTCAAAATGTTAAATGTGACAAAGTAGAACTAAGTGCCATTGGATGATACATTATGATTGATCGACCCCTTCCTCTTGTTCCGATCTATCCTGGTTCGCCGCCTCTGGATAGCCGTTCCCGGTATCTGCGTCGTTTGGTTTTGCGTGCCATGGAGGGGGGAGAACGGGGGCATATAGGCTCATCCCTCTCCTTGATCGAGATTTTGCGGGTTTTGTTCGATGACATTCTGCGTATCCGGGCCGACGAACCAAACTGGGATGGTCGGGACCGCTGTATTC
The DNA here is from genome assembly GCA_015228925.1 of Magnetococcales bacterium. GTDB lineage: Bacteria > Pseudomonadota > Magnetococcia > Magnetococcales > UBA8363 > UBA8363. The sequence continues at coordinate 18,043 of JADGCQ010000051.1, forward strand.
TCAGCAAAGGCCATGGCTGTTTGGCCCTCTATGCCTTGCTGGCAGACAAGGGCTTTTTCCCGGTTGCCGAACTGGATACCTTCTGCCACTTTGGCTCCTTTCTTGGGGGGCACCCGGAACGGGGCAAAATCCCCGGTGTGGAGGCCTCTACCGGGGCTTTGGGCCATGGTCTCTCCATTGGTGTTGGTCAGGCTTTGGCGGCCAAACTCAAAAAAAGCGATAGCCGTTCTTTTGTGGTGATGGGGGATGGCGAAATCAATGAAGGGTCGGTCTGGGAGGCGACTATGACCGCTGCCAAACATCGGCTGGATAATTTGACGGCCATCATTGATTACAACAAGCTGCAATCCTACGGCCCCACCCGGCAGGTTTTAGACATGGAACCGCTTGCTGACAAATGGCGTGCCTTCGGTTTTACGGTCTTGGAGGTGGATGGTCACGATGTGGCGGCACTTCAGACGACCTTTAAAACGATTTCCGAACCAGGCAAGCCCACCGCCGTGATCTGCCACACCATCAAGGGGAAAGGGGTGCTTCCAGCGGAGAACAATCCAGAGTGGCACCATAAATCCCGAATCGCCCCTGAGCAGTTTGCCGAATTCTACAAAGCCTTGGAAGAAAACTAATGCGCAAGAGTTGTCTTAACTCCGTGTTCGAACTGGCTAAACAGGATAACCGGGTTCTTTTTCTGGGCTCCGATCTGGGGGCCGGAACCCTGAATGATTTCCGTGAGCGTTATCCAGACCGCTTCTTCATGGAGGGGGTTGCCGAACAAAACCTGATTGGTATGGCGGCGGGTCTGGCCATGGAGGGGTTTATCCCCTACGTCAATACCATTGCCAGTTTTCTCACCCGACGCTGCCTGGAACAGATTACCATTGATCTGTGCCTGCATAATTTGCCGGTTCGGTTGATAGGTAATGGCGGTGGTTTGGTCTATGCCCCTCTGGGACCGACTCATTTTGCCCTGGACGATTTTGCCCTCCTGCGAGCCTTGCCCAATATGGCCGTGGTGGCCCCTTCGGACGCCGTTCAGATGCGGGCCTTCATGAAAAAAACCCTGGAATGGCCCGGTCCCCTCTATATCCGTCTGGCCAAAGGGGGAGACCCCGTGGTCTTCTCAGAGGGCTTCCCTCTGGAAATAGGTAAGGCCATCTCCTTGCGCGAGGGTCGCCACGCGGTTTTCATCACGACGGGAATCATGGCTCATCGGGCCTTGAGTGCGGCTGAAATTTTGACGAAAAAAGGGTTGGATTGCGCTGTACTCCATTTCCATACGGTTAAACCCCTGGATGATGCCAGGGTTTTGTCCGCCGCATCCGAGTTTCCCCTGGTGGTCACCCTGGAGGAACACTCTCGCATTGGTGGGCTGGGGAGTGCCGTGCTGGAGCTGCTGGCGGATCGTGGGAGCCACCCTGGTCCTCGAATTTTACGGTTGGCCTTTCCCGATGCGTTCGTCAAGAATTATGGTTCCCAGGACGCCATCCTCGAAGCAGCCGGGTTGCAGCCGGAATCTATTGCCAATTCCGTCATGAATAGTTTGTTAGGGGCCTGAATCGCTGAGGGGTAGGAGAGGGCGGTCCCCCCCCCGTTTCTCCTACCCCTATCGCCGGGTCTTTATTACGTTAATAAACGCATCCGCCGTGCAAGACATAATCCAAAAACTGCGAATCCTTCGACTGGATGTTTTCCTGGCCACCCAATTGTTGTGCAACAAAGTCTGTAATATCCTGGAGAGAAACAGAGATTTCTGAATTTACCGCTTGGTTTCCCTGTAAGAAATGGTGGAAGATCGATCCTTCCATCCGCTCAATGGGTAGTACCCCGTTACCTTTGAACAGTTCCACTACCTGCGGATATTCCAGATAGAAATGTCCCTGTTCCCTGCACCCTTCTGGAATGAAAAAGGTCAGATTAGAGTGGAGGATGGCTGCCACATATCCACATTTGTAAAAAGTTTCCACGATTCGCAAAACGGGTACCTCACCCGAATAGCCCCAGCCACGAAAGAGAATTCCTTTCAGTTCTCCTTCTCCACGGAAAAACATCTGTGCCGTTTTTAACAAAAACACCAGACTGTTGGGGTGCATTTCGCAGAGCATTCGGTCTGCGACCACCACATCAAATTCTGGAATCTTCTCCGGCCACATCTCCACATATTTCCACCAAGGCAGATGCATGCGTAGCGGTCCCTGGGTGGCCGATATCGCATCACTGAGGGAGAGGTTGCTTTGCGCCAGATCCTGAAAACTATCGGCAAAAAAGTGTTTGAACATGCGGTTTTGAAACAGGTAGAAGGCTTGGCTGATATCGGTACCCACGTAGGGATGGCCAAACAGCATCAACAATAAACCCATATAGCCGCAACCGGGGCCGATCTCCAGAATGCGTGATTTCGGTACCTTGCTCAGCAGGATCTGTGCATAACGAAACAGCTCCATGGTGCCAATCAGGGTATTCCAGGGTATGGCTTTTTTGCCCAGTTCTTTCTCGGCATAGCCCTGAATCAACAGGGCAACTTTTTTGAACAGTTCAAACTCCCGGGCCGTCAGGAGCTTTGCAGAGCGATCCCGGTTGGAGAGGTACTCGTTTTCGTGCATGACATCGAGGAATTTCCAAAGTTCCTCCTCCTGACGAATCCGGTGCGGGTAGCTGAGTTTCTCAAAAATAACCGGCGAGAAGGCTTCGACAATACGGTTGGGATGTCGAATACGGGCGGATTCCTCCTGTTGATTATAGTGTTCAATAGACAACACAGACATTTATTCACTCCTTAACCTAATGGCACTTAGATAACCGGAAAACATAGTAATTATTATGGCTCAATTTGGATTCCGGGGGCTTATTCAACCACTAAGGATACGTTCAGATTCCCCCCACCTTAAAACTTTTGAAAAGAAAGAAGGGGTCTGGGGAATTCTTTCCCCAGGGTTTTGACTTTAGACAAAAAGCTTCATTCTTCGCCTTTGAATTTGCTCTTGAACTTAAACAAAGTCAAAACCAAATTCAAAAGCGGAGCATGGAAACCTTTTTGTTTAAATTCAAAAACAAAGTCAAAACCCTGGGGGCAATCCCCCAGACCCCTTTTTTCTTTCAATAATTTCCTAGGAGCAGTGGACGGTTACGAATCAAGACCCCGGAATCCAAATTGAGCCTTCAGAATAAAGGTCGTCATACCACAGTCAGGAGAACCACAGCACTACCTTGGCTCTCCACCAGGAAGTTTGCCATATTTTACGACATTCAATCCAGCACATCTGGGGCACTTCACGTCCAACACAGCCATTTCCACATCCTCCACCTGAGAGTTGATTCTCATACGGCAAAGGATACCACTTATTGAAAGCCACAACAATTCTGAAACACCACCGAAGTTTCACCATGTAACCTCTTGCTTCCTGACCGTGAATTCCGGTATTGATCTGGGCTACGATGCCGTTGTCAAACCGAAGTATTTTTTCACTGGAAGGAAGACGAACCGTGAAAGTCATCATCGTTGGGGCGAACTTTGCCGCTTTGGCCGCCATTGAGCGTTTGCGCGACCTGGATCTTGGACGCAACCTGCAACTGATCGTCGTCGCCCCAAAACCGGAATTTTTCTACCAACCCAGCCTGATCTGGATTCCAACCAAAGGTCGCACCTCCGAACAACTCCACGTTCCCCTAACCACTTTTTTTGAGCGGATGGGGGTCGATTTTATCCCGGCCCACGCCGTGGGTGCCGAAAACGGAGGACGAACCCTCCTGACCACCGCCGGCCCGATGGACAATGATGCCCTCCTCATCGCCTCCGGTGGTGACTATCTGAAAAAAGCCCCAGGGATCGAACATCATGCCCTGATCCCCTGCCAACTGGCCCATGCCAATCGGGCCAGAGATGCCCTCGAACACATGACTGGCGGAGAACTCGCCTTCGGGTTTGCCGGCAATCCCAACGAACCCACCGCCATCCGTGGTGGTCCCATGTTTGAATTCATGTTCTGTATCGAAAATCATTTGCGAAAAATGGGGCTGAGAAAAAAATTCGCGCTCACTTTTTTTAGCCCCATGGCCGAACCGGGCAAACGGATGGGACCCAAAGCGGTCTCCGGGTTACTCGCCACCATGGAAAAAAGGGGCATTCGGACCCATCTGGGGCATAAGATCACCCGCTTCAAACCCGATGGCGTTGAAACCGAAAAAGGACATATCCCCAGCGATATGACCCTTTTTATCCCCGGAATGACCGGCCAATCCTGGTTTGCCAAAACCGGCTTTCCCCTCTCCCCCGGCGGTTTTATCCAGGCCGATGGCACCGGGTTGGTCACGGGAACCCAAAGGGTCTATGTCGCCGGAGATGCAGGTTTTTTCCCCGGTCCCGACTGGCGTGCCAAACAAGCCCATATGGCGCAACTGCAAGCCGCCGCCGCTGCCGAAAATATTTTCCTGGAACTCCACGGCAAACCGGCCCAAAAAACTTTCCGTACCGAATTGATCTGCATCGTCGATACCGAAAAAACCGGCATTTTTGTCTCCCGGTTTGAACGATTCGGACTGATTCTCCCCCCCATGGCCTTGATGCACCTGGTCAAGGTGGGGTTTGAACAATGGGTCATGAACACATATCGCTGACCATCGACGTAAAAAAATACTTAACAGGTCGCCCTATGTTTGCTATAGTGCAAGAACTCGTAGGACTCGAAAATCATCAACCGGAAAGGTTGGCCCCATGCGTATTCGCTCTGTCCTTGCCCTGCTTCAAGCGGTTGTGTCGTTTCTTTTTCCCGCCCCGGCCCCGCAGCCCGTCGCTGTACCGGTCCGCGTCACTACCCTCCCCAGGTTGCGCCGCCGATAACCACATCCGCTCGGAATCTTCTCAATCCCGAAGAAAAATCTTGGGGGACTGCCCCAAGCTTGGTCTGGGGGGAGATTGTCTCCCCCCGGTTCCTTGGCAATGTCACTTTGAGTTGAGTATCGGATGATCCCCGATAATCCTGAAAAAAATCCCATTTTTGTCCAGTATGGACAACAGGTGGACCGATTCTTCCAGGATGATGCCAGGACCATCCAACCGGAAGATCTTTTCCGTTCCACGCAAGGGATGATCGAAACACAACAGCTCAATCTGCCTCAGGGGGGCAAACGGCTGGCCCATTACGCCGATGAAGCGGACCTCCTTTTTCTTCAGGCATCCATCCAACGGCTTCAGGAAGCCCTCGCGAAGGATCGTGAAGAACAGGAAAAAACGTCAGCCTCCGTCCGGTCGCATCCGTTCTCCCCTCCGACCACGCAAAAACTTAAAGAATTCCGTACCGCCCTCGCCAAGGCCAATGAGGCGATGTTGGAGGAGAATCCTTTCTACGAACTGACCGGCCTTTTATGGCGGTTGCATGCCCAGGCCCTGCAAAAAGCGTTTGCCGACCATTTGCCCCATCACCTGCGGAATATGCCACGCCCCATCAAAGTGGCCCGGACCTTTACCCAAATTATTAAAAGTAGCCGCGAAGTCACCAGTTTCAAGGAAAAACTTCGCGAAATTTTGGGCAAGGTGGGATCCATCGGCAAGTTTACCCTGGGGCTGGTCCTTTTTGTCGGTTCCACACTGACCACCGCCAAGGGGGTATCGGACTTGGTGCAGTTGCCCGTTTTCGCCCATTATTTGGGTCAAAGCCTCATGGGTAGCCACAACGAGGGGGTCCGTGCGGGATTGGCATTTCTCATCGGGTTTCTCCTTTCCTCCTCGATCCTTGATTTTAAATCGCGCCTGTTCCAAGGGGTCGCCGAAACCGGAAAGGTGTTTCCCGGTTACCTGCTCGCCTTTCGACGCAATCCGCGTTGGGTCATCTTCGCGTTGTTTTTGACCTCCGCCTCCATCTGGACCAACTATGACGGTATCGTCCTGCTCCTGTCTAAAACCGAGGATCTCTCCTGGCAATGGAAACAGGTGCAAAAACAGGTGGAAACCAGCCTGGGAGATCCCACCCAGGTCGATACAGCCCATCCCGATTCTTTATGGGATCTCCATGCCGTCCTGCAAGCCAATGTTGCCCAGGCGATCCAAAAATTTCAAACAGTCCCCGATGACGAGATGACCGGAGCCGCCTCCAGCGGCGTCGCCATGAAAGGGCCACGGTATTGGGGAAAATATTTTATCGTCAACGGCGGCTATCAACCGGGGGTCCAGGATGTCGCCCATGCCTACAAACCCTCCACGATCACCGACAGCATCGACGCCATGCTCAAAGGGTCCGGCCTGGACCTTGCACAACCCTTGGAAGCACAATTGCTGAAACTCCTGGAAGATTATCGCCAGGATTTGGCCACGACCAATGCCAAGGTGCAGGCCCAAATGGAGAGTCTGGAGGCGATGATGTCCATCCATAGCCTTTCCCCCGCCGAACTCTACATTTTTTTTAACATGGAATCCTACCACGTCAATCACAAGATTCAGGAGGTGGTCTCCACCCTGGAGGCCAACACCAACCGGTTGAGTGCCATGGCCGAACGGTTGAACCAACTGACTGCTGCTACCATCGCCCTATTGATCAAGGTCGATCAGGCGGGAGGGGTGGTCCTCAACCATTATGATATCCGTATCCAGGTTCATATTCCCCAGCTTGAAGCCATCGAACAACTGAAAAAAGGAAACATTCCGGGTGTCCAACGGCGGACCTTGGAGGAACTCAAGAGCATTCTCCTGGAACGCTATGGGTTGGCCGTCGGAGGTACCATCCTGTTTCTCATCCTCTTCATCGCCATCAGCATGGACCTTTCTGATCCCATCTTTTACAGTGCCATGGTAGCACGGTGGGGGCGGCGCGACCGTCATTTTCTGGAGGAGAATATTCAACGGTTTCAAAAATGGGAACGGGAAATTATCCAGGATATCCGTGTATTTCTTATGCGTCCAGATATCCGTGCCGCCATCCCCAATCTTCCCTGCCCCCCCATGGCGGTCGTCACCTGGACACACCATCTTTTTTTGGAAAGCCTGGATGCCACCGTCAAGGATCAGGAATCCCTCACCCCACCAGAAGCCCTTCGCTTTTGGTTTTTTGAGTTGTTTCAAGCCAGCCGCATCCGATTTGTCAAAGGGTACAACGCCCGCATCGCCGTTTCCAACCGGATCCTCTCCACTCCCCATGTTTTTGGCCCACGCCTGTTGAATCGCATCTATTGCGGTTTGTTCAACCCCTTCCGCGTAGGCGTCGATCATTTTGATATACGTCACGAACAAACCCAAAAAGCGATGACGCAGGCCGTCGATGCTTTTGAATGCAAACTCAATGACTTGGCCGAATCTATTGCCGGTTCAACGCAACCATCCACACCGATCCCATGGATCCCCCGGTTCGGTGTGCTGGTACACACTGTATTTTTCAAACCCCTGATCCATGGCGATTTTCCATTTCCCCTAACCCGACTTAACTGGCTACGGGAACAAGCACTTTTAAGAATCAGTTCTTTGACCCGCCAAGAATCTTTGGCCCCTCTGGATCCCATACTCAAAGAATTTCTCGGCGTTGATCTTCCCAGGATCAAACAGGAATTGTTTTATCTGATCGAGAGTGAACTCAAGGATGTCCCCAACCAGAAAGTGTTGCGTCATACCCTTCAGCTTCATGTCTTTGAAGAAGAATTCCAATTGATTCATGACGGCATCCTGTGCCTGTTTGGCATCATTCATAGCCGCCGGTTTCCCTGGGATGATGCCATGCTCCATACGGTTTTGGACAGCATCAACCTTCCCGAACTCATCGATATGGTCGATATTGCGCATGAAAACGGTGCCGGTCTGCGCCGACGGCTCAATGCCTTGGAGTCTCGCCTGCGTAACCTGCTTGGCGTGATCCAGGGACTCCTCAAAGATCATGACCAAGTTGTTGGGATCCTCACGCAGATGCGTAAAAATCTGTTGCGTCCCCTCCAAACCATCATCGATTCTTTGTCTATCCGCGATGTCTACGAAAAAGCGTGTGGATTGGATCAGATGCGCCATGAACATCGGGTTTTGGAAGGGTTGGTCATGTATCTGTGGTGCGATGATCCCCAGGCGTCGATGCAACCCTCTTCCGACAGTTCTGGATCCAATCTGGCGATGGAGTTATTCCGCCAGAACGCCCAACAGGGCCAGTTTTCCTTATTGGGGTTGGCCCAGGAATTGGAGACCCGTCTTGCCCAGCTTAAAAGGGAAATGGATGGTCGTGTTTTTCTTTTGAACTATACCGACCAACTCATCCAGAAAATGTTGGAGAAAATTCGTGAATCCTTTATTTTGATCGCCCAAATATTTATTGTCGAGGCCCAAATCATGGCCTCCAAGGGGGAACCCTCCCCCAAAAGTTCACAGATTGCATTTTTGGAAGATAATCTGCTGTTTTTGCGTTCCGTTCCTTTGGCACTGCACCAGGATCAACAAAAAATCTGGTCTTTGGCCGGTCGTTGCGATCTGACCGAGGATTCAATGATTGCGGTTTTACGTAACATGGAAAAGGAGGGGGGGCGGCTATTCAAAAGTCTTGGGAAAATTCTTGACTACTTGAATAACCAGGGGGAAATCCCCATTCTCCCAATCCCAAACCAGTTGACCGCTTCCCGGGTTGAAACCACCGATTCACATCAGGAGGTTTTTGTCCATGACGGCTGAAACTTCTTTGGGCCAGGGGGTATTGACGCATGATGAGATTTTGGATTTTCTCACCCGTTCTCCCAGTTTTCGGCATCTCCCTCCCGAATTGCTGATCCGGCTGATTATTCCAATCCTGGGGGTTTCATACCATGAACCGGGTCAGGTGGTCATGCATTCGGGAGAACGGCAGATCAATGTTCATGTGGTTTATCGGGGGCGTGTCCATGGGATACGGTCCACCGAGGGGGGACGGGAATTTCATTTTTTCATTCAGGAAGGGGAGATGTTTGGTGAACTGGCGTTGCATTCCCATCGGGTCAACGCCAGCACGATTCGCGCCGTCACCCCCACCATCTGCCTGACGCTGGAACTGGAGACCCTCAAAGAAGCCATGGCGAGCGAATGGCGTCTGGCCAAGGCCATTTTTATGGTCGTCGGTCAGCGGCTTGCCGAGCGGTTAGCCCCGATGGAGATCGCCCAATTCCCCTGGTTGGAATCGTTGAAAGTCGGTTCTTCGCGCATCGACGCCCAACATGAACGTTTGTTCGACATGATCAACCAACTGGGCAATTTATTACGGCACACCGTCACGGATGCCACCATCCCGCAGGGAATCCATGGAATTCTTCGGGATTTGTTACTTTATGTCGATACGCACTTTCATGATGAAGAACGCCTGATGGAAGATTTGGGACTCCCCTGGTTGGAAGCCCACAAAAAAATCCATCGTGGTCTTGAAAGCGACATCATCGGTTTCAACCGCAAGATCCAGCAGGCGGTAGCACCGGGGAGCCAACACTTTATGCTATTGCAATTACATAAATTTTTGGGTGATCTCCTGGTTTGTCACATTATGGAAGAAGATATGAAAATTCGTTCATACCGACGCCCTTCCTGTGAGAATACGTCATAGGGAAATGGGTTACTATGCGACCGTTGCCACCTGATTATTTTACGCTCATGTTGCAAGCTGTGTGACGCCGCATGGAATCCTGAGGAATTCCAACGTCACTTTTCTAATTCTACAGTG
>JADGCQ010000052.1 GCA_015228925.1 Magnetococcales bacterium
GGACGCAGATTTTTTAAAGAGGGATGAGCAGACCTATGCCATTATCGGTGCGGCACTGTAGAATTAGAAAAGTGACGTTGGAATTCCTCAGGATTCTATGCGGCGTCACACAGCTTGCAACATGAGCGGAAATATTTATAATGACGCATTCCCGGATCATTATCCGCGAGGAATTGATCGTCTGGAGCATCCTGATTCAACGCCATGGTATGGCGCAAAACCCGTCGGTTTAATTGCCATGCCTGGAATGACAAACCAATCAGCAAGATAACCAGTATTCCACCCGCCAGAAGCCACCAAAAACGTGGCCAATCATCCCCACCCGCCTCATCCATGGAAAACCATTGGGACTGTAACTTATTCAGTTCTTTCGCTCCGATTTCCTCCATCGCCTTGTCCATGGCACTTTGGAGAAGCGGCCAATCCTTGCGGACAGCAAAGCTTAAACGATAGGTAAAAAATGTCTCACCGACATTGCGCAGATTGGTTATTTTAAGACGTTGCGTCCAATATCCAGCCGTGGCCCGGTTCAACAGGACTCCGTCCACCTCGCCCAGAGAGACGGCGGTCAGTGCATCCTTGACACCAGCGACCCAGCGAAACCGTATTTCTGGATGCTTTCCATGAACCTCTTCGTGGGAGGCCCACCCTTTGATACCCGCCAGAGTTTTCCCCGACAATTGGCTCAGGATATAGTCTCCTGCCACATCCTGGCGCATGATCAGCAAATCTGGGAAAACTGCATAATTTTTCGTAAAAGAAAGAAAATTTTCGCGTTCCGGTGTTGATGTCGCAACCGTGACCAGATCGGCTTCGTGGTTTTTCACCTTGGCCAGGGATTCGTCCCAAGAACCTGTGGGTATGGTCACGACCCTGACCCCAAGAATCTGTGCCACTCGGTTCAGTGTATCTGGGGCGATCCCCTCGATATCTCCTTCCAGGTTACGAAATTCAAAAGGGGCATAGTCGGGGTCTGGGGCATGACGCAAAATCGGGTGTTCAACAAGCCAAGCCCGTTCTTCTGCGGTCAAATTAAGTTCAGCGAAGGCTTGGGCGTTTCCAAATACCAGAAGAGAAAAAAAACACAGAAATAGGGTGCCAAACAGTCTGACATATTCTTGTTGCAATGCATTGGCCATGGGCAACATCCTTCGCTTCCAAACTGGGTGCCACCTCCCGTCCCTCACGAGACAGCCATGAATCTATGCCACAACGCAGAGTTAGGTCAACCGTAGATACCACCTATTCTTGCGTACCACCGGCCTTAGAACGTCAACCGAGACAAGCGATAACGAGAAGGCATAGTTCTTGCGTGCCGGTCGTTTGTCCCTGGGTTACGGTTCCCTGGTTCATAACGCATTCCAAGCGTTCCACGGTATGATTGATCGCAAGTATAAGCGGAGGAAACATTGGCTGCAATTCCCATGTCCCTAAGGCGGATCAAAGGTCTCAGCGACCTTCTGATGGCTGGCGGCATCATCGTGGTCTTGATGGTCATGATCATACCATTGCCACCCATGGTGTTGGATCTGTTTCTTTCCGTCAACATTTCCATGGGAATCGTCATACTTCTGACGACCGTTTATATCCACAAGCCCTTGGAGTTTTCATCGTTTCCAAGCATCTTGCTCATCACCACCATGTTTCGCCTTTCCCTCAACATCGCCACCACCCGGTTAATTCTGCTGCACGGTTCCAATGGAGAGGCGGCAGCGGGTGAGGTGATCCGCTCCTTTGGCCAGTTTGTCGTCGGCGGCAACACCGTGGTCGGGGTCATTATCTTCACCATTCTCGTCATTATCAACTTTGTGGTCATCACCAAAGGTGCCGGGCGCATCGCCGAGGTCGCGGCCCGTTTTACCTTGGATAAAATGCCGGGTAAACAGATGGCCGTCGATGCCGATCTCAATTCCGGGTTAATCTCGGAATCGGAGGCCAAAGCACGTCGTCGGGAAATTGAATCGGAATCGGAATTCTTCGGGGCCATGGATGGTGCCTCCAAGTTTGTCCGTGGGGACGCCATCGCGGGAATCATCATCACGCTGATCAATGTGATCGGTGGTTTCGTCATTGGTGTCGTCTCCCAAGGGATGAGTGCGGCGGAAGCGGCCCAAGTCTACACCCTCCTGACGGTGGGTGACGGTTTGGTGAACCAGATTCCGGCATTGGTCATCTCTACAGCCGCCGGTTTTCTGGTCACCCGCGCTTCCACGGATCAAAATCTGGGCGATCATGTCGGAGGTCAGATCACCGCCAATCCCAGGGTCATTCTACTCAGTGCCGGGGTGCTGGGGTTGTTCGCCATCATTCCCGGAATGCCAACGGTTCCGTTTGCACTGTTGGCCATTCTTCTGGGTACCGGGGCCTACTTTCTGTTTCAACGGCGCGAGGCCAAGGAGCAGGCTGTCAGCCGTGAAGAGGCGGTCCATGCCCAGGAAGAATCGCAACAAGAAGAACCCATCGAATCCTTTTTGGCTTTGGATTTGTTGCGGTTGGATGTCGGTTATGGACTCATCTCCCTGGTGGATGAAAGTCAAAACGGGACTTTACTCGATAAAATTCGCTCCATCCGCAAACAATTTGCCGTGGACATGGGTTTTGTCGTCCCCCCGATTCACATCAAGGATAACTTGCAGTTTCGGCCAGGGGAGTATGCCTTTTACATCAAAGGGGTCGAAGTGGGTCGCGGAGAACTGAAAGCGGGACATTTCCTGGCCATGGAAGGGGGAGCCGTCACCGGACAGATTGAGGGGACGCCAACCAAGGAGCCTGCCTTTGGACTTCCGGCGATCTGGATCACCGCCCATGATCGGGAACGGGCGGAAATGTTGGGCTACACGGTGGTGGATGCCTCGACGGTATTGGCAACCCACATCACCGAACTGATACACGGACATGCCCATGAAATGCTCAATCGTCAAGAGGTGCAAACCTTGTTGGATATGGTCTCCAAAACCCAGCCTAAGTTGGTGGATGAGTTGATTCCCAACGTGCTCAATCTGGGTGGCGTGCAGAAAGTACTTCAAGGATTGCTGCGGGAACGGGTATCGATTCGGGATATGACGACGATCCTGGAAACCATGGCCGATTTTGCCAAAGTGGTCAAACAACCACAGCAATTGGTGGAATTGGTTCGGCAATCGCTGTCGCGTTCGTTGGTAACCCGTTACCTGGAGGAAGATGGCTCGCTGAGGGCATTGGTTTTGGGGGCGGATGCGGAAAACATGATCAATGAGGCGATCGTGGATGGCGAATATGGATCCTACCTTTCACTGGCACCAAGGTCGGCAGGTTTGTTTTTAAACCAGTTGCGTAGCCAAGTGGAAAAAGTGGCCACACAGGTGATACAGCCGGTCATCATCACGGGAGCGCGGGCGCGTCCCTTTGTCAAACAGGCCACGGAACCGACCATTCCCCACTTGGTGGTGTTATCTCAAAATGAAATCCCCTCCAATATACAGATTTACTCATTGGGGACCGTGGCTTTTTCCTGAACCAGGACAAATAATCCAACGATAACGGAATAACAATGAAAATATCGACCTTTAAAGCGCGGGACATGCGCGAGGCCTTGAACATGGTCAAGGAAGCCTTGGGAGAGGATGCGGTGATTCTTTCCACGCGCAGCGTCCGGGATAAGGTCAAAGGGGGGTCCGCCCTGGGGGAAACCTTGATCGAAGTAACCGCCTGCCCCCACTCTGCGCAAGGAGGAAGCGTCGAACCGGGATCGCGTCCCCAAAATGTGCCGCAGCCCGGACGGTTTTCGGCTGTCGTGGATGATCAGGTGGAAATCCCCATGTCCAAAGGACGGCTGCCGGAAGGCTATGCCCAAAACACACGGGCTGCTAAAGCAGGTGCTAAAGCGGGTATGGATGTCCACAGCATCAAGGAAGGGTTACGAAGCCTGGATCGGGGAGAACCGTCCGTCCCTATGGGGATGGGAATGGGTTCGGATGAGGTGGCAGGATTAGACCCTGAAAGTAAGCGTAACTACAGTTGGCTGCTGATGCATGGCGTCGAAGAACCGATCGCACGCAAAATTATCGTCAGTTCCAGAGAATCGGGCAACAGCATGGAAAATGCCCTCAAGGTCGGTTTGCAGTTCCGCGATCCGTTGAGCGGCAAGGCACGGGTCGTGGCCTTGGTGGGACCAACGGGGGTGGGAAAAACCACCACTCTGGCGAAAATTGCCGCCGATCTGATGTTAAACCGGCAAAGATCGGTGGGAATGGTGACGCTGGATACCTTTCGTGTGGGGGCAGTGGCCCAGTTGGAAACCTATGCCAAATTGCTCCAAGTCCGTTTGGTGGTGGCCCGTTCGCTCTCGGAGGTCAAAGCGGGATTGCATTCCTTAAATCGGTGTGACTTCGTGTTGGTGGATACGGTCGGCTCCAGCCCTTATAATCGGCGTCAGGTCAATTCCACGGCAGGGCTTTTGCCGGTGATGGGGGATGATCGTGAGGTGATCTTGTGTATGTCGGCCAATGTGAGAGAATCGGAACAACATGCCATTCATCGACGTTTTTCCGTTCTCAACCCCACCGGATTGATCTTCACCAAGCTTGATGAAACGGTAACCTACGGTGGTATTCTCAACGTGGCGATGAAATCGGGGTTGGCATTGACGATGTACACCGATGGCCAAAGGGTTCCAGAAAATCTGGGATGGATGTCGCCCAAAACGTTGGCAACATGGTTTACCCGGGAACAAAATATGATCGAATAAGGTGTGCCCGGATCGATTCAAGAACAGCGGGTTTGAAAAAAAATGAGTGCCAACGGCGAAGGGTGCATTTTTATGGAAGAAATGGACAACCAGGTAGCCACGCTGCAAGAACTGGCGAGGAAAAAGAAAACAGGATCCCGACAAGGCGGTCCGTCCAAACGGACCTCCATGGATCGCGCCCCATCGGAACGCAAGGTACCGCATACGTTGGCGGTAACAAGTGGCAAAGGTGGCGTCGGTAAAACATTATTGACGGTCAATTTGGCGATTCAATATGCCCGCCAAGGTTTCAAGGTGTTGATTATCGATGCGGACATGGGATTGGCCAATATCGATGTGGTATTGCGTCTGTCGCCCAAGCACACCATTCAGGATGTCTTGATCGGAGAGATGACCTTGGATGAAGTGGCAGTCCCAGGTCCGTTTGGGATCACGGTATTGCCGGCGGCATCGGGGGTGGCGGAATTGAGTACGCTGACCGAACAGCAAAAATTATCGTTGATGGACCATATCGATAACTGGAACGCCGAATTTGATGTTGTGCTGGTGGACACGGGGGCGGGAATATCGTCCAATGTCCGCTTCTTTGTCCTGGCGGTCGAACGGATCATGGTCGTCGCCACCCCCGATCCGGCAAGCATCGCCGATGCGTATGCGTTGATGAAAGTCATGTTCAATACCCATCGGGTGACGCAGTTTGACTTGGTGGTCAATCAGGTCCGAACCGCCAGCGAGGCCAAGGATGTCTATCGGAGGATCTCATCGGTTGCGGCGACACATCTTAACATTGGCCTAACATTTGCAGGATACATTCCACACGACCCGCTGTTGGCCCAATCGGTACGCAATGGGGAACAGGTATCGGAACGTTTTCCAGAAGCGCCAGCCTCACAGTCGTTCAAGGAACTTTCCGACAACATCAGCCGTCTCTGGCAGCGGCAACGTCATGATGACGGACGGATGATATTCTTCTGGCGCCGATTGCTCAATGAAGGGCGTCGGCAACAATAATCACTTTTCTCAAGGAAACCACCTATGGCCATGCCCACAATGGATGCCGGCCGCATCAGGGAGAATGTGGAATCTTGGGAGGGGATGTCCCGGGACGATGTAATCATCAAGTATGCTCCGATGGTCAAATATGTCGCCAGCCGGATTTCCATGAAACTTCCACAATCGGTGGATCTGGACGATTTGATTCAGGTTGGTGTATTGGGGCTGATCGACGCGGTGGCCAAGTTTGACCCCAACCGAGGAATTAAATTTCAGACCTATGCCGAGTTTCGGGTTCGCGGCGCAATTTTGGATGAATTACGCGCCATGGATTGGGTTCCCCGCGCCGTGCGCCAAGTATCGGGACATATTCAATCGGTCTATCAGCAACTGGAAGGAAAGTTGGGGCGACCTGCCGAAGACGGTGAAGTCGCGCAATCGTTGGGGATCACGCTGAATGAATTTTATCAGCAACTTGATTCTGTCCGGGGAATATCGATATTGTCCTTCGAGGACATACGGCCATCCTTGGAGGATGATGAGTGGGACATTCTCGACGTCTTGGCAGACCCTGATGTCGAAGATCCGTTGGAGTCGATTGGCTTGCAGGAGATGCGTCTGGCGATGAGCGAGGCCATCGAAAGTTTGCCGGAAAAAGAGCGTTTGGTGTTGACGCTGTATTATTATGAAGAATTGACCATGTGTGAGATTGGTGAGGCGTTGGGATTGACGGAATCGCGGATATCCCAACTTCATTCAAAGGCGGCACTCCGAATGCGGGCAAAGATGCGTCGCGTGACCGGTAAGAAGTAAGAAATAGCCATGACCGTTTGGAACCTTCTGGTTGTCTTGTGTTTTTTCGTCATCTATCTGGGCATTGCCGTGATCTTCAGGCAATTGCGCGGAATACGTGATGAAATGGTGCGACTGACCAGGGAGGTGGCCTCCCGGGGTCAGGATACGGATGATGATCATGGCAATGAACGCAATGACCGGGCGATTTTTGAATTGCGTAGCCGTTTGCAGCAATTGGGGACGGAAATGTTGGATGCCATGGAGGCCCTCCCCAAGGTGATGCGTAACGATCTGGATGGGATTGCAGGGGAAATTCGGATGTTGCAGCGTTCCATTGGCCCCATGGGAATGAACATGGGGATGGGAATGGGGATGGGAATGGGGGGGGTGCGAGATGCCAAAGATGAGGAATCTTTCAAGGCCAATGCCTATCGTGAGGCACGATTGTTGTTGGCCAATGGGGTGGATGAGGATCGGGTGATTGCAGAGACGGGATTGACGGTCGAGGAGGTGAGCCTGTTGAAGCGGATGGGCAATAAGGTGACGGAAGAGGTATGATGGGGTGAATCTTCCAAGTTTTTTTGGCGTCAAAAGCGGAGCGTGAAGATGTCAAGCATAATGCCATGTTGCCGGTGTTAAAACAGGGCATTATGCGTGGTATTTTTCGCAGAAGGCGCGAAAAATACCACGCTAAGGCGCGCGCCTGCGCATTTTTCCCTTTAAAAGAAAAGGCACGGGAAAAATGCTTCGGGAGAAAGGGCGCGTGAAAATCAAAATCAAAATCAAAATCAAAACCCTGGGGGCAATCCCCCAGACCCCTTTTTTCTTTTAATCATTTCATTTAATGTCAACACGCGCTAAGAAGGTTTTACCTTCGGCTATGGACAAAACCCCATGTTGATATCTGGAAATTTTGTCCAATCCGTTGCCAAGGGGGAGGCAAAACCAAGTTCCGGTGGTATTCAACTCACCGAAGGGGCGATCATCAGTGGCCGCATCGGTCAGGTCAACAGTCGCGGAGAAGGGGTACTCCGGCTGACAGACGGAAGCCGTTTTTCCTTTTCCGGGGGGCAGGCACTCAAGGAAGGGGAACAAGTCCGCATGGAGGTCGTCCGCCTCCAACCTCAGATCACCTTGCGCATGATTGCCAGTGAATCGGGCGTCGCCCAACAGATGGCGGGAGACATGGAACAAAGTCTCATGCGTCTGCCCGATATTTTTTCCCGTCTGATGAACTTTTCCGGCCTGGATGGGGGAATGGCTGCGGCATCGGGCAAGGGGGAAGGGTTGTTTTCCCTGTTTTCCGCCATGCAACAAGCGGGCAAATCTCCCCTGTTTGTCACCAGCAAAGGTGAAAGCATGGCGGCGGTGTTGCGTCGCGTTTTACCCAATTTATCCTTGGAATCACTACAGAAAGGTGATCTCACCGAACTGACCCGCTTGCTGCGTAGCGGCGGTGGTGAGATCAAGGAGATGTTGCAACAGTTGCGGGAAGCGGCCAATGATTTGCGACCAGCCCCTGGCACCGGTGGCGGGGATCAGGATATTGGCGCGGCCCGACAAACTTTGATGCGTGTGGGTGACCTTTTGGCGATGCAGGATGTGTTGCCCCGCACGGCAACGGGACCGGATGGGAATCCTTTTTTGGGATACCGGCTGTTTTGGTTGGATGAACGCGGTTTGGGAGAGATGATCTGGCGTCAACAATCGGGTGGGGGATCGGGTCACCGTGGGGATGAAGAAAAAGAGGTCACTTCGGTTCTCATCACCCTGAATCTGACCCAGTTGGGGACATTGCAGACACATTTATCCTATGCTCACAATGCGTTGCAGATTGCCATGGGTGCTGAAGAAGACGAAGCATTATCGGCTTTGCGGGGGGATATACGCCAGTTGCGTCAGGCGTTGATTGCGGCAGAGTTACCGTTGCGTTCTCTGGAATTATCCAAGATGTCCCGAGGAGATGTTCAGGAGAAACGGCTGGAAATATTAGCGTTGGGTGAAGGATTTTCCATCGAGGTGTAAAAGGCCGATGCCTGAAGATGATCCGTCGAATCCGCCGAAAAGACGCCAGGCGGTGGCGTTACGTTACCAACGGGGCAAGGATACTTCGCCGCGCGTCACGGCGTCGGGCAAAGGTCGCATTGCGGAAGTGATCATGAAAAAAGCCGAGGAGGCCGGGGTTACACTCATGGAAGATCCCGACCTGGTGGCGGTTCTGGGAAAAATTCCCGTGGGTCAGGCGATCCCCCCCCAACTCTATCGCGCTGTGGCTGAGGTATTGGCTTACGTCTATCGCATCAACAAGACATTTGACCAGCGGTAATGGGAAGATCTTGAATGGAAGTAAAAATCAAAGGATTCTGACCAGCGTGGCCACGACGGTGATCCCAACAACCAACATTCCACCAAGTCGTAAAGTCAGGTCATGTTTCAACGCTCCCAGACGAACTTCCAAGTCGTTCCTAAGCCGCTGCTCAAGTTCCACCAGATCGCGTTTCGTCGCCAACTTGTCATCAATGAGGTCGGCAAGCGTTTCGGCATGAACCTCAGCCTGCTCCTCGGAAAAACCCACAGACCTAAGCTTTTTGACGTAGGCGTGAGTATCGAAAACAATCGCACTAGACATACAGCCCATCCTCCCGGACATGAATCATACCTGATTGACCATATAAATGCGAATATTGATATTGATTCCACTGTGATAAAATTCTTCGTACTTTCATCCTGAATCCGTGATTTCCATTATTTTCCGTTGGCGGAAGGTGCCAGATACCCTAATGGATCAGCGTAGTTCTTTCGCGTTGGTGTTTGGAACCGAGAAAAAAACAGGGAACGTGCGAATTGCGGTTGACCAGGAATCGTCCTTCCGTAAGAATGCCGGTGGTGAGGCGGTACCGCTTAAGCTTCTCTCCCATGCTGGCCGTATGAGATGGTACCGCTTCACCACTTATCGAAAGTCTAAACCAGTTCCTCCATTTTTCCAAGGATCTTTTTCGGTGTTCGGGCGAGTCCCCTACACTGTCGCCGCTCCAACCCAAGGAAAGACGAAGACGCCATGCAAGCCAACAGACGTCTGTTCCTCATTCTGACACTCCTGGTGGTCTTTGGATCCCTGGGAGCCTTGATATGGACCTCCTTCACCGGTTCCCTGGTTTATTTTCACACCCCCACCGAAATTCTCGCTACCGGCACATCCAAGGCGGGACAAAAAGTCCGTATCGGAGGGATGGTTCAGGCAGGTTCTCTGGTCAAGGAAGCGGGGACGCAAAAAATACGTTTCATCATCTCCGATGGCGCAAACCAACTCCCCGTCCGCTACGAAGGGATGACGCCAGACCTTTTCCGTGAAGGGCAAGGGGTCGTCGCGGAGGGACCATGGCAACCCGGCCAAGATTTTATGGCCGCCACCATCCTTGCCAAACACTCCGAAGATTACATCCCAGTGGAAATGAGTGCGGAAGGGATCGCCCGATCCAAAGAATCCATGCTCCGTTCTCTGCAATAATCCCCAGCATTTCATCTCAACAGCAGACAGGACTACCATGTGGATTGAACTGGCCCATTTTGCAACCATCATCGCCCTTCTGTTGGCCCTGTTGCAGATTGCCACCCCGATCATCGGCGTCGGAATCCAACGCCCCGTCTGGATCAGGGTCGCGCGACAATCTTCCTATGTGGTCACCCTGCTCCTGACCCTGGCCTCGGCGGGGTTGGTCGTCTCATTCTTGAATCATGATTTCTCGGTCAAATATGTCGCCGAACATGCCTCACGCAGCCTTCCCACATTTTATCTGGTCACCGCCTTGTGGGGTGGACATGAAGGCTCATTGCTCTTTTGGGCTTGGCTTTTGTCATTGTTCACCACCATCGCCGTCTGGCGGCACTGGTCAACCCATGCATCCTCCATCCCCTGGATCCTCTCGGTCCTGGGGACGGTCATCTCCGGGTTTTTAATCCTGGTTCTGTTTTTATCCAGTCCGTTTGAACGCCTCACCAATCCACCATTCGACGGACGCGACCTCAACCCCCTGCTCCAAGATCCCGGAATGGTCTTTCATCCACCATTTCTCTACATCGGCTATGTGGGATTCGCTATCCCCTTCGCCTTTGCCATCGCCGCCCTGATCAATGGTCGCATCACCGATGAATGGATTTTGGCAACCCGACGTTGGACGTTGTTCTCATGGGCCATGCTCACTACCGGAATCATCTTTGGGGCCTATTGGGCCTATTATGAACTGGGTTGGGGGGGCTATTGGGCCTGGGATCCGGTGGAAAACGCCTCCTTCATGCCTTGGCTGATCGCCACCGCTTTTTTTCATTCGGTCATGGTCCAGGAACGGCGGCGCATGTTTAAAATCTGGAATCTTTTCCTGATCATTACCACCTTTGCCCTCTCTTTATTGGGAACCTTTCTGGTCCGCTCTGGGGTGTTGTCGTCGGTCCATGCCTTTGCCTCCGATCCGGGGCGTGGTGTTTATATCCTGATCTTTATGGCCATCATTCTCCTGTTTTCCTTCGGTTTGTTGGTATTACGCGCCGATCGGTTACGTACTGAAGTCCAATTGGAAAGTCTTTTCTCCTTGGAAGCGGCGTTTTTATTCAATAACCTTTTCTTCATCATCGCCGGTTTGACGGTCCTGCTGGGAACCCTTTACCCCCTGGCGGTGGAAACCTTGAGCAGTGCTAAAGTGACCGTCGGTGCCCCCTACTATAATAAAGTTTTCGTCCCCATCATGTTGGGTGTTTTGATCCTCATGGGACTGGGGCCATTGTTGACGTGGCGTGGAATCAACGAATCACGCCTGCGCTCCTCCCTGGTCAAACCATTGGGCGTCAGCGTGATGGGAATGGCGGGGTGTTATCTCCTGGGAATCGTCCAACCTTATGCCATCATCATGGTTGGATTATCCTTTTTTGCCCTCACCGCCCACCTGACCGATCTGGGCCGTGGCATTGCCCGCCGAATGGCCAATGCCAAAGAGGGGATCCTCACCGCTACCGTAACCCTCCTCACCCGCAATAAGCGGCGTTATGGAGGCTTTGTGGTCCATTTTGGCATCTTGATGATGGCTGCGGGTTTTGTCGGTTCCGGCTTGTTTCAGGAAGAAAAAAATTTAATCATGGCCCCGGGAGATTTTACCACCATCCACCATTGGCGCCTCACCTTTGAAAAAATCGCCACCGTCAAAGGGAGCAACTGGGAAGCCCAGGAGGCCATCATCCGGGTGGAGGGGCCGCAGGGACTCACCATGACGTTGCATCCACAAAAAAGGGATTACCAAAACCAGCAGATGCCCACCACGGAAGCGGCCATTTTTTCAGGATTCTTTGAAGATTTATACGTCGTCCTTGGCGATGCCGTCACGGATAACACCTGGGCTTTTCGCATCTATCGCAATCCTCTGGTTTCCTGGATTTGGGGGGGATCGGGCGTCATGGCTCTGGGGGTATTCTTATCCCTGTTGCAGGGGCGGCGTAGGGAGGTCTCAAGACAATGAAAAATTTGTGGAAAGTGATTCTTCTGGTCGGTGTCGTGACCATCCTTGCCCTGTTTGCCCTGGGGTTGGAAAACGATCCCCGTAATATCCCATCGCCCTTGGTTGGTCGTCCGGCGTCACCTTTTTCAGTCTCCGCATTGGATGATGGCCCTCCTGTCACCTTGGAGTCCTATCGAGGACGCTGGCTTTTGGTTAATTTTTGGGGTTCGTGGTGCATTTCATGCCGCAGTGAACACCGTTATCTGATGAAATTGGCCCGAATGACGGCTGATCGGCGTGATTTTGCCATGATCGGGGTTGATTTTAAGGATACCCGCGAGGGGGGCAAGGAATTTTTGGCATCGCTGGGTGATCCTGGGTATCGGCAGGCTTTTGATCCTGACCAAAAAATTGCCATTGACTGGGGGGTTTACGGTGCCCCGGAAACTTATCTGGTCGATCCTGCGGGGATCATTCGTCACAAACAGGTGGGGCCGTTGTATGAGGGTTGGTTTGAAAAAGTCGCCTTACCCATCATGGAAAAAAAACCATGAGTATCCATCGCTTATTCTTGACATGGGCTGTCATCTCTTGCGTCTTTTCCTGGAGTGTACCCCTGGGTGCTGTCGAGACGTTGGAGGAGCCTACGGAAGCGACTGTCCGGGACATTGCCAAATCGTTGCGTTGCGCGGTGTGTCAGAACCAATCGGTGTATGAATCCAATTCTGACTTGGCCAAGGATATGCTGTCGGTCATCCGCACCAAGGTGGCTGCTGGTGAGCAGGAGGGGGCCATCCGCGATTATTTTTTCCAACGTTATGGTGACTATATCTATTTGGAGCCGACGACTCAGGGGGGGAATGGATTATTGTGGGGGGGGCCGTTTTTTGCTTTGTTGCTTGGGGGAATTGCCCTTTTTTCCGCGCTTAAAAAATGGCGGCGGCGGGAAACGCCCGTGGGGAAAAACCCTTCCGTGGATACCGCTACCGACACCTTTCAAAATCGCCTAAAAAATGAGATGAAACAGATTGATTGATGCTTAAAATGGATGATTAAAACGGAGTATTCGCCTTTTACCCCGGGATCAAGCCATCGCGTTGTGTTGTACCTGGATCATTTCACCGGGTAGGAGAAGACAAGATTCAGATGTCTCACATGCGCGTGGATCATCACATGAAAAGCTTATTCTTTCATTTCCAAATATTGTTTTGGGTCGATCTGTCGGCCCATAGCCAGCATTTGGCGTAAATTTTTCATGTTGATTTCAGCATCCATACCGATATTCATGTCGGGCAATCCCAGGATCGCATCAAACATGGCCAAATTCAGATTATGGCCAGCCTGGATATCAAGTTCAAGAACAGGAGATGACTGACTTCTTTCATGTTTTCCCATATGACAACGCAGGCTTGCCGACAGAGACATAAAACTGTTTATCGATGGCTTGGCCGGTTTCACCTTGCGCAACCTGTCCAGGAAAAACATGGAGGAGAGCGTGCTGGCAAAGATTCTCACTACCGAATAAGGCAAGTCGCGATTGCGTCCCTTGTATTTGAACCCTGTTTCTATTCCGGCAGGACTGTCGCTCAAGGTAGGTATTTTTTCTCCACCGATCCCGTTTTCATCGGCAAGGAACTGCCAGTCCAGCAGCGATTCAAGCCGTTCAAAGTCTTTCATCACCTGCATTGTCGTAGCATTGTCCGGGACGAATTTGAACGTTAAACTAAAAACTCCACCTTCATTTCCTTCAACACTGAAATAATATGAAAAACGATCGAGAATCATGTTCACCTGTTCCAGTGATTTTGAATAGACACCATACTACCGACATCCTATCACGGCTAAAATGTTTCCGCAAAACCCGATGTCCCCCAGGGCAATTGCATTTGGAATCCCTTGACATTAGGGCGTATTGATGTCCGATTATTTGAGTTATTATAAGCCCTAGAAAATTATTAAAAGAAAAAAGGGGTCTGGGGGATTGCCCCCAGGGTTTTGATTTTGCTTTTCACGCGCCCTTTTCCCGAAGCATTTTTCCCGTGCCTTTTCTTTTAAAGGGAAAAATGCGCAGGCGCACGCCTTAGCGTGATATTTTTCGCCCCTTCTGCGAAAAATATCACGCATAATGCCATGTTTTAACACCTTCAACATGGCATTGTGTTTGCCCTTTTTCGCAAGAACCGCGAAAAAAAATGCTTCGGGAGAAGGGACGCATGAAAAGAAAAAACAAAAACCAAAATCAAAACCCTGGGGGCAATCCCCCAGACCCCTTTTTTCTTTTAATAATTGATTATTTGCGGGAATTTGGACGTGCCAATTTCAAATGCGATTGCCCTGCGGTGTCCCCTGGCATCGACACCATGCAGGTGAAATGAGTTCTTTCCGGTGTCGATTCCAAGTACCGTGATTGCCTTCTCTGCGCTATTATTGTCCGTGGTTCGCTCCGTTTTTTATTCAGATGGTTGTTAAGAATTCCATTTTGGCACATTCCGATGCCGTTCAGGAACGGGCGGACCATACCATAAGACCCCTTTTTTCTTTTAATCGTTTTACTTCTTAATGCCAGCATATCCCCCATGTCCATGCGAAGAAAAATAAAAAGACGCAGCCAACCATCATCCGTATCACCCTCCCCTGCCCTTCAGCACAATCGAGAACAGGCACGCAAGCTTTATCTGGAAGGTCGGTTCTCCGAAGCGTTGGTTGTCGCCAACCAAGTTCTGGCCACATCCAGCCCCGATGTTCACCTGCTCAATCTAACCGCCGTGTGCCATCTGCAACTGGGCAACGCCCAACAGGCAATCTCCTGCTGGCAACAAGCCATCGCCATCCAACCCGATTTTGCCGAAGCCCACTATAATCTGGGCAATCACCTGCACCAACGCAAGCACTATGATGCCGCAGAAACCGCCTACCGGCAGGCGATCACCCACCAACCCCATCATTGCGATGCCATCCACAATCTGGGCAACCTCCTCAAAGAGTGCCACCGTTACGACGAAGCCGAAGCCGCCTATCGCCACGTTCTCACCCTCAAACCAAACGCCGTGGATACCCGCAATAATCTGGGCAACCTTCTCAAAGAACGCAAACGCTACGCTGAAGCCGAGGCCACTTATCGGCAAGTATTGCATTTGCGCAGGGATCACACCGAAGCCCACTATAATCTGGGTAATCTCCTCAGCGCATTAAAACGTTTTGCCGAAGCAGAGGCGGCTTACAAACAAGCCCTGCACTTTAGACCAGATTTTGCCGACGCCCGATTAAACCTTGGCCTGTTATTGTTGTCTCAAGGTCGCTTTCAGGAGGGCTGGCCTTTACACGAAGCCCGCCAATCTCCCGATTGCGAAGGATGCAACGTCCACCCCATCCACGCCCCGTTCCCCATGTGGCAAGGGGAACCATTGACCGGCAAATCCTTGCTGATGGTCTCCGAACAAGGATTTGGCGATCAAATCCAATTTTGCCGCTACACAGCACTGTTACGCGCCAAAGGGGTCCATAAACTCACCATCCTCTGTTCGGCCCCACTCAAAACCTTGTTTGCATCGTTGGATGGGGTCGATCAGGTGCTGGCACAGGGAGCAACAGATCCATGGCCACCCCATGATTTTTGGGTTTTCTATCTATCGATACCCCACCACCTGGGGACAACCTTCGAGACCATTCCAGCGCAAATCCCCTATTTGCGCGCAGCACCCGAACGGCGGATCTATTGGCAAAATCTTCTCCCCCAGGCCAAGTTACGGGTGGGACTGGTCTGGAAAGGACGCCCCACCAACAAAAATGATCCCCATCGTTCCTTACCCAGCCTGAAGACCTTGGCACCTTTGTGGTCGGTACCTGGAATCACGTTCATCAGTCTACAAAAAGGAAACGGCGAAGAAGAAGCGCAAAATCCACCCTCGGATCTCCCCATCCTCCCTCTGGGAGCATCCCTCCAAGATTTTGCAGATACCGCAGCCGTAGTCAGTCATCTGGATCTGGTGATCAGCATTGACTCAGCCGTCGCCCATTTGGCCGGGGCATTGGGTAAACCGTGTTGGATTTTAATCGCGGCAGCGGGTACAGACTGGCGTTGGATGCATGATCGTTGCGATTCCCCCTGGTATCCCGGAGTCGTCCGTCTCTTCCGCCAAACAACCCCAGACCATTGGTCGGACGTGGTGCAACACATGGTGGCGGCGTTACAGCGATGGGTTCCAGACTGACACAACCCGGATTAGGTCCAAATTTTCAAAGACGATTTCATGTGACGGCAACAGAAAAATTGAAGATAATCATCCGGCAGGTTCGACCAGAGGAGGAAGAGAACATGATGTCACAATTTGCACGGGATATTATCGCCAAAGGCAAGCCCCAATGGTTGCAGGAAGGTGAGGCCATTTTTCTGCTTCGTCTCTTGGAGCGTCGTTTTGGAAACCTGCCCGGATGGGTATCCAAAAAAGTTCACGCATCAACCCAATCCACCTTGGAAGCCTGGGGAGACCGGGTTTTTGATGCCCAGTCATTGGAAGAAATCTTTGCAGACCAGGGATAGATATGGCATCCTTCGCAAAATAATACATTCATCTTTCACATAGATTTTGTTATGACTAATATTGCGCAACCACATGATTGCTTTGTACGAGCTTTGCTTTCGGATCCTGAGAGGGCGGGTGCGTTGCTGCGAGAACGGTTGCCGAAAGAAATCGCCGAATTATTATCCCCTGAACCTCCGCGTTTGGTGGATGGCTCTTTCGTTGACGAGGCATTGCGGCATCATCTAACAGATCGGCTTTTTCAAGCAAAGACAATGACAGGTCGAACGGTCCTGTTGTATGTTCTTATCGAGCATAAAAGTTTTCCAGACCGTCGAGTCGGTTGGCAAGTTGTCAAATATACGGTGGAATGGTGGAAACAATGGGAACGTGAAAATCCCAATTGGGAGATGATGCCGCCTGTCGTCCCTTTCGTTTTTTATCATGGGGTATCAGAGTGGCGTGTTCCTGATGAATTTTTGGCGTTGGTGGATGCGGAAGAAGGTTGGAGACCATGGATTCTGAATCTCCGTTTTGCCACCATGGATCTTGGCAAGATCGAAGATCGGATGTTGTCCCAATACCCCCGGTTGCGAGCTTGGTTGTTGGCGGTCAAGTATGCAACGCGAGAAAGTCGGCAATTGGGAATTAAATCATTGCTGGTCGATGCCCTCCTGGAGGTGCCAGAAGATCAGTATGTCATCATTCGCTATATCGTGGAGACCTTCGGGGGTTACAACGAACAGATTGTTCGTGAAATCATCCGGCAGGTTCGACCAGAGGAGGAAAAAAATATGATGTCACAATTTGCACAGGATATTATCGCCAAAGGCAAGCCCCAATGGTTGCAAGAAGGGCGTCAGGAAGGTGAGGCCATTTTTCTGCTTCGTCTCTTGGAGCGTCGTTTTGGAAACCTGTCCGGATGGGTATCCAAAAAAGTTCACGCATCAACCCAATCCACCTTGGAAGCCTGGGGAGACCGGGTTTTTGATGCCCAGTCATTGGAAGAAATCTTTGCAGACCAAAGATAGGGACAATACGCTGTTCACCGATGAGACTCCAGGTCGATGCCAAACTGTTGGGCGCATCGTCTCAAGTCGGTTGCAGCATCCTCAAAATCATACCGCTCAATCTTGGAAGAGATTTCTTTGAGGACAACGAACACATCGTGGGATAAATTCATCGCCAAAAGCGTTGAAAACGTCTCTTCGACGGAAGAATCAAACTGGGTTAATTTTTGATAGGCGTCCCGTAAAAGGGCATCCCGTTTCTCCTGATCCTCCCCCCCCTTGGCACCAGAATCCTCTCGGATTGCGTCACTTGGGACAATTCCTGGAAGTGAGCGGTGGATCGCCGTGCAAATCGCCTCCAAAACCATTTCAACCTTGACAATCTCCTCTTCGATCAACCGCTTCTCATGGTTGTTCTTGAGTGCCAACTCCAACAGTTTGGCCTTTTCATGAAGCCCATCGGCACCAATAGTTGCACTGACCCCTTTCAAGGTATGGGCATGTCTCTGGGCAGCCCCCATGTCCCCACTCTTGAGGGCCTGGCGGATGCGCTCTCCGGCATTCCCCTGGTTGGCACAAAACATGGTGAGCAATTTTTGATAATGATTGAAATACCCCCCAGTGCGTCGCACACCAACCGGAACATCGATGCCGACAATCTCGGGAAACGGGATGGCTTCTCCAGAAGGTATCAGGTCGGGTCCATTATGCTCCATCAACGATGAAACGGCAGGTGAAAGCATGGGAGACGATAACCGCACCCAGCGCGCCAAGGTAGCCAATAAATCACCCGGATCAATAGGCTTGCTGATGTGACCCTGCATCCCCGCCGCCAAACACAATTCCCGGTCTTCAGACATGACATTGGCCGTCATCGCCAAAATGGGCAGCCGATCATATTTCCGATTTTTACGAATCTCTCGCGTTGCCGCAATCCCATCCATGATGGGCATCTGCACATCCATGAGAACACAATCAAATTCTTCGCTGGTGACAAGTTCCACCGCCTGTCTGCCATTTCCGGCCAAAACAACCGTCATGCGCGCCTGTTCCAAAAACTCACGCGCCACCTGCTGGTTGATTTCGTTATCCTCGACCAAAAGTACCCTGGCCCCGGCAAAAAATGTGACCGAACTGCGCTCCATCACAGAACGGTTGGGTTGGCCGGTCCCAAAAAGATCCATGATGGACTGAACCAGTCGATCCTGATGGATCGGCTTGATCAGAAACCCGTCCACATACGCCTCTTGCGTGGCCAATCTGACCACCTCCTCGGATCCGCAAGAAGAGGTGATTAGAACATAAGGGATTCTCACCAAACCAGGCTCATAGTGGATTTTTGCCGCCACCGTAATCCCATCCATCTCCGGCATCATCAGGTCTAAAATCACCAACTCATACGGGGAGCCAATGCGATCCGCCTCCTGTAACAACATCATGGCCGTTTTTCCATCCACCGACTGCGTTACCTGAAACCCAAAAGAGGCCAGACATTCCGAGATCACAGCCCGCGCCGCTTCATTGTCATCCACAACCAAAACATGCTTTCCACGCAACGCCAAACCGGGCACTATGGCACTTTCCGAGGAGACGTTGGGAATACCCAAACGGACATCAAAAAGAAACCTTGAACCCACACCCAGTTCACTTTCCACCCCGATTGTTCCACCCATTCTGGCGACCAGACTCTGAGAGATCATCAGCCCAAGACCCGTCCCCCCAAATTTGCGCGTCGTGGAAGAATCGGCTTGTGCAAACGCCCGAAAAAGGCGCGTTTTTTGTTCTTCGGTGATCCCAATACCCGTATCCCGCACGGTAAATTGAAGTCTGACATACCCCTCCCCTTTTTCCCGCAACACGCAGTTCAGGACCACTTCCCCCTTCTCGGTAAATTTGAGGGCATTATTGGTCAGATTGATCAAGATTTGCCCCAAACGCAGGGGATCCCCAACCAAACTTGCTGGGATGTCATCCGCAATCTCCATGACAAATTTCAAACCTTTTTCCTGCGCCGTCAAAGAGACCATGGAAGCGGTATTCCCCAAGACCTCTTCCAGGGAGAACTCAATGGATTCCATTTCCAAATGGCCCGCCTCGATCTTGGAAAAATCCAAAATATCATTGATGATCCGCAGGAGGGATATGGCAGATTTATGAACTTTGTACACATAATCTCTCTGCTTTTCCGCCAGTCCGGTCTGAAGACACAAATGACTCAAACCGATGATCGCGTTCATCGGGGTTCGAATTTCATGGCTCATATGGGATAAAAACTGGCTTTTGGTCTCATTGGCCCGTTCCGCCACCTCTCGGGCCTGGATCAACTCCCGATTGCTTTTCGCCATCATCTCAAGCTGCCGGCGTTGAATGCGCTGGAACATGTTGATAATCACCATGCCGACGACAAAGGCGATCATGTGGGTCAGATTTAACTTAAATTTGGATTCGTTGGCGGTATCCAGATAGGTTCCCGCAGGGATGGTGACACTGATGCCACCACGAATATCGCCCACTTGGTAGCCCTGTTCCTCGTGACACGCAAGACAAGCCTGTTCCACAAGAACCGGCCTCATATAGCGATAAACGTTGGATTCCTGGATTAATTCCAGTTGATCATCATTCCCGGAGTTAAAACTGTTCAGTGCCTTGATCTCCCAAGGATCCGGCGCGTTTTCCGGGCGGAGGGGGTTCAAACTGGTCAAGTGATAGTGAATATCATTCTTTGCCTTGGAGATTTCGCTGATCTGACGGGTCATGAAGGCCGGATTGATCTTGGTCAGATGCTGCCCATCCAGGGTCGTGACATCCCGATCTGGCACGTTCAGGTAGGGATTGGGCTGGGTGGCTTCGGTGATGGGGACGTAAACCCCGCCATGCTGGGCGTTCCAATACCGCGTTGTTTGAACTTCCTTAAAAAAAGAATTTCCTACATTTTGAACAAGAAGCCTCATATTGTCATCGATATTGGCACTATTCCATAGATGCGAAAGCGCAACAACAAGGGACCAGAGCAGGTACGCAATCATAGCACGCAGAACCGACCGTTGATGGATCCTAACCAATGTGGAAAAAATCCCGAATCGCAAAACAACCCACCTCACCCATGGACACAAGCGCATCCACATGCCGCCCCCGAATCGGTAATAATCGCTTGGGACCACCCGCATGATTGAACAGTGTTTCACCATGATGAAACGGTATGATTTCATCCTCCGTACTGTGGACAATCAATAGCGGAACTTTAATTTTTTTAATGTTATCCAAATTATTAAAATCAATACGCGCCAACCGGCGCACCGGAAGCCAAGGATAATGATCGACGGCCAAATCGGGAATCGAGGTGAACGTCCCCTCCAAAATCACGCCACCACACGGATGTCGCCCCGCCAACCATGCGGCAACCCCACCGCCCAAAGAATGCCCATAAACCAACAAATTTTCCGCTTTCAATCCCCGTTTTGTCACCAGATGCCACCAGACCGCCGATGCATCGGTACAAAACGCCATCTCCCCAACCTCCCCCTCACTATCACCATACCCCTGATAATCAAACAGGCAAATACCAACGTCCAAAAGACGCAAAAATTTCACCTGTTTGGCCAAATGCCGAATCGTCACCCCATTGCCATGGCAAAACAACACCACCGGACGCTGCGGTGCCCCAGGGATCCACCATGTATGCAACCGTTTGCCCTGGTTATCAATCATCCATTCTTCATAGTCCAACCCCCAATCCGCCGGAGTTTCCGCCCCCTTCCTGGGGATATGAAACACCTTATCGAACTGGGTCAGATAAACGTACAGGCACGACCCGCCATAGGCACAAGCAATCACGGCCAAAACAAGGGCCAATCCCATCCACTCAGACATGATTCTTTGCCATATACTCTTCGAGACGCCCCAAAATCTTTCTCAAACCCGATTCCTCGACCAACTTAATCGCCTTACCCAAACCCACCCAACGCCGGTGCCGATGCGATTCCAACCATTTGTCCAATTCCCGATCCACGATCATGACGAACACCTCGACACTACAGACGCCACCCCATTTTTTATAGCGATATTTGCCGATGGCCTGGGGGTAGGGTTTACCCAAGATACCCGCCTCTTCCAGGGCTTCTTTGGCCGCTGAGTCTGCCGGTGTATAGTTTTTTTCCACAATCCCCTTGGGGACAATCCACCGTTTTTTCTTCCTGGAGGTGATCAATAACACTTCCCACCCATCGCCCTTGCGATGGACGGGGATCACGGCGGATTGTTTATAATAATAGTCGGGTTTATCTCTGGCCATGATATTTTGATGAACTCTCCCAAGGTGTCTATTCCCGATGCCCGTAATCCGTCAAACGCGCATCGCGGATCACCAGTTGGATCCTTTCACGCCCCTGGTAACGGTTGACAGACAAAGACCCTGCCACATCCAATCGTTGCCTGGCGGAAAGGATCCCCTCCCCGACCAGACCCGGCAATACATTAAAGGCGATGGCCTCCAACGTATTGCCATTCAGATCGGCCAAGTGACATTTTAAATGTTTTTCCTTCAAGATCCGATGTTCCGCCACACGCACATTTTCAAAGACGAAAACCGGCTCTGGGTTACCCCGCCCAAACGGCTGCAACCGTTCCAACTGATACACCGTTTCCAAAGGAAAGTCGGTGATTTGGGTTTGCGCATCGAACAAGAGGGCCATTTGAAACACCTCTTCCGGGGTATTTTCCTGCAAAAAGCGGTTGAACGCCTCGGTAAAAGAGGGTAACTGCCCCTGTTCAATGGTCAACCCCGCCGCTGCGTGATGACCGCCAAACCCCAGGAGAAACGATTGGCAGGCATCAATGGCCCGCAATAAATCGATACCCGGTATCGACCGGGCGGACCCTTTACCGATCCCATGGTCATCCAACGCGATGACGATGGCGGGTCGATAGGTTTTCTCCGCGATGCGCGAGGCGACGATCCCCACGACCCCAGGGTGCCAATCTTTGTGCGCCAGGACGTGACCATAAATCGCTTGCTCCTTGGGGAGGAGCATCACCTGTTCCAAGGCTTGTTTTTGAATTTTTTCCTCGATCCCCTGACGTTCCCGATTGGCTTGTTCCAGAAAACTGGCGATGGTGCTGGCCTGTTCTGGGTCATCGGTCGCAAGCAATTCGGCCCCCAGACTCCCCTTGCTCAACCGCCCCCCCGCGTTGATACGGGGACCAATCTGGAAGCCCACCTGTCCCGCGCTGAGCCGTCCCGACAGCCGGGCAGACTCCTGCAAAGTCCGCAACCCCACATGCTGGGTATTTTCCGTTGTCAGCAATCCAACTTTGACCAAAATCCGATTCATCCCCGTCAATGGTGCCACATCGGCGATGGTCCCCACCGCCACCAGATCCAACAACGCTTTCAAATCGGGTTGAGGACGGGATTCGGAAAAAAAATCCTGCGCACGCAGTTCACGATTCAAGGCCATGACCAGATAAAAAGCGACCCCAACCCCGGCCAACTCTTTATGGGCAAAGGTTTCATCCGCCCGATTGGGGTTGATCACCGCCAACGCCGTCGGCAAGGTTTCCCGTGGCTGATGGTGATCGGTGATGATGACATCCATCCCCCGATCATGGGCAGCCGCCATGGCAGCAAACGCCGTGATACCACAATCCACCGTCATGACCAACCGGATCCCCTCATCCGCCAGGATGACCATGGCTTTTTCGTTCGGGCCATACCCTTCGGTCAAACGGTCGGGGACATACAGGCGCAGTTCGACCCCCAGGCGACGAAAATAACGGATCAACAACGCCGATGAGGTCGCCCCATCGACATCATAATCGCCGAAGACTGCTATTTTTTCCTGCTGGTGCAAAGCCAAAATAATCCGTTGCACCGCCTTGTCCATATCTTTAAGCCCCGAAGGATCGGCCAGCATCCCCAACCTGGGTTCAAAAAAACGGCGGACCTCTTCACGGTCTTTCAAATTGCGGTCGGCCAGAATCCCGGCAAAAAAAGGTTCCAACCCCGACTCTCGTGTGACCGTCCGATGCCCTTCTTGGAACGGAACCCTGGGTTTCCAAATTTTTTGGGAGAACGAGAGATGGGGATTCATGACAACCACAATGTGCGGGCCAAATCCATGGTCAAGCCATCCCCTTGCCCCCAGCGGCGCCGATGCCAAAACCGTCGTTTGGAAACCAAGGTTCGCCCCCGCCCATACCCCCAGGAATACCCCGCCACCTCCCCCTGGGTTTCCCGTGTCAGGATCAAAAGACCGGCATTGGTTTTTGCCAACACGGTTGCCAAAGGATGGATGAAATCAACCAACAGGTGATGCAACCGTTGGTTTGTGGTTGGAGAAAATTGGATCCAGACCGGCCCGGTCCCGACGGCATCCACGACCCGCGCAACCCCCAGGGCCAGTTCCTTGTTTTGATCCACCACGGCGTTATCCTTTTGGGTTTCCCAATCCAACGGTCTCCATCCCGCCTGGTGCGCAAGACCGGCATATTCAGGATCCTCACACCAGAAGCATCCCCGCATAGCGACCGGGGCACCCACCTGGTCAAAAAAATCGGCACCACACCCGACGCCACAAATCCAAGGGGTATTCAGTGCCGGAAACCCTTGTTCTTCCCGATGCCGGTTTGCCTTTTCACGGGCCAAAACCAACTGCCCGGTCGTCAAAAGCTGCATCAGCATCCCCGCCCCCGCGCCCTGGGGTAATACCTGGTGCAGAGACCGTCCCGCAATGGTCTCATACGGGGCGACAACGGCTCGGCACGCCATCGGCGTCGAGAGCAATACCCGCCCCCCCCCTGGGGAGTCGTGCATGGCCCACCCCAGATCGGCAAACGGGACGCGGAGGGCATCGATGAGGGCCACGGCCCCGGAACCTGTGATCCACGGCGGGGCCTCATGGAGAAACACCAACCGATCCCGAAGATGGCGCAGATGGGACAGCGACACAGAGGCCCAGGTCACGGCGGGATCGGGATGCAATCCCAACCCCAACGCCGTCAGATATCCCTGGGGCCAACGCTGTTCCCAACACGACAACGGAACAACACCGGGAAAAACCGTCGCTGCCAAAAAAAACAACGCCGGTGCGCGGGTCATCAAGTCATCGGATGGGACGGTGATCCCAGAACCGGTGGCCTTGGTAAAACAGTGGCTTTCGAAAAGCGACGGACTGAACCGCCAGGATTCCGCCCCACCTTGTGCAACCAGGTCATCAAGAACAATCAACACCGACATGCTGAAATCCCGGTTTTCAGTCGTTTCATGCACGCGAAGAAGCTTCGTCAAACCAGGCCGGATTCCATGCGGATGATCAAGGGTTTTTCCCGCACCGTTTCCAACCGCTCCAGTTCGAGCAAACTGTTGCGCATATCCCGTTCCCGACATTCATGGGTAACGATAACCAGGGGGACAGCCTCCTGGAGTGATCGCCCTTTTTGGTGGATGGCATCGATGGAGATGCCGTTCTTGGCCAGGATGGCGGCGATTTCCGCCAACACCCCCGGACGATCAAGGACCGCCAGACGCAAATAATATTCGCCCACCAGATCGGCGACATCATGGACCGGCAACGCCCGCAAATAGTGCGGAAGGACCGACAAGGGATGGATCCGCCCCCCCCCGGATCCCATGGCATGACGCGCCAGGTCCATGAGGTCACCCACGACGGCACTGGCGGTCGGCTGTTCTCCGGCTCCCCGTCCGTGATACATGGTGTTTCCGGCAAAATCGGCTTTGACGAAGACGGCGTTGAAGACCCCCTCGACCTGGGACACCATGCTGGAGAGGGTGACCAGGGTTGGTTGCACCCTGAGTTCCACCCCGCCATCGCGGTATTTGGCGATGGCCAGGAGTTTGATGCGATAGCCCATTTCCGTGGCCCAAGCGATATCGGCATCGGTGATCTGTCGGATCCCCTCGATATGGATCGCCGAGAAATTGGGCGGCGTCCCCCAGGCGATGGCGGCCAATATGGCCAATTTATGGGCGGTATCGATGCCATCGACATCGAAGGAGGGGTCGGCTTCGGCGTATCCTTTTTCCTGCGCCTGGGCCAGGGTTTCGGTAAAAGAAAGTCCCCGTTGCCGCATTTCGGTCAGGATATAGTTGCACGTCCCATTGAGGATGCCATGGATGGATTCGATGCGATTGGCGGCTAGGCTTTCACGAATCGCCTTGATGATGGGGACTGCGCCGGCGACCGCCGCCTCGAACAGGAGACTCCGTTGATTCTCCTGGGCCGTCTGGAACAATCCCATCCCTTTTTGGGCGATGAGGGCTTTGTTGGCGGTCACCACATGTTTTCCATGGTTCAAGGCGGCATGGACCAACCTTTCCGCCGGATCCAATCCCCCGATCAATTCGACCACGATATCGACGTTAGGATCTTGGGTCACGGCGTCCACATCGGTATCGAGGGTGATTCCGTCCAGGTTCAAGCCCCAGGTGATATGCGGTTCCCGGGTACCGATCCGCACCAGGCGCATCACAACCCCCGTCCGTTGTCGAATCTCTTCCGCGTTACGTTGCAAAAGCGACACCACCCCACGGGCCACGGTCCCCAAGCCCAACATGCCAATTCTTAATTCCGTCAAGGATGCGCCTCCCGATCAAAAGTGATTCCACCAGCCCTCTGGCCCTCTCGGAGCCTAACCGTCTTCATACACTATTTTTCCGGCAACGTCATGGGCAACGAACACGTTAAAGAAACTCTTGTCACCCCACAAGGGGGGGCAATAATTTCCATAGGCTCCCTGGCTTTGGGTCATAATGTCAATCTAATTTTACATTTATTTAAAATATTTTTTTACACTCTGAACAAACGCCGTTATCCATCCACGTCATGTCTTTTATATTATATTGAAATTATTTAATTATTTATTGATATAAAATATTGGCATCTCTCATGCATGGTATACCATGAAGCGTAGCGGCTTTGGATTTAAAATTTTTTCAACAATGGAATTTTGTTCAAACTCTGTTGTCAAAGGGAGTGGGAAGCGGAACCTGAAAAAACGACGCACACCGCCCAGGAACGCCCCCCCTTCCGCAAATAAACTCCTACCAACGATGGGAGAGAACGATGGAAACTCTTGAAAGCGTGTACAAAGAACCCCCCAAGACCCCGGAACAACGGTTGTGGATCGCCGTTTTGGATTCGGCCATTTCCGACGCCCTGTTCAACCGAAACCCTGCCCAAAAGGAAGATGCACGCCGCTGGTTTCGGGATGCGGGTTACAGCTTTAAAATGGTGTGCGACTTGGCCAACTATGATTACGGCTTTGTGCGCCGTTGCGTCATGGCCAACATTAAAAACGCCTCACTGGCCTGAATGCGCAGCGGGTTGAAATTTTAATCGATGGGGTACGTCTGGGGGAGGTCATCTCCCCTGGACTCCTGCGATATTTTTTGAGATCGTTGACTTTCCGCAGTTGACAGAAAACCCGACCCAGGAACGGATTATCCTCCGCATTTCGTAGGCAAACTCCACATAATCTTTTTTGCATCAAACAGAGAAACAAGGGTCAGGTCTTGCATTGCGACATTTACAGAAACAAGGGCCAAGTCTTGAAACCTTACGCTACGGTTAGCTGGGCAATAAAACGTTTCGAAAAGGAAATGTCGCAACGCAAGACCTGACCCCATTTTTCATGCATGGCCTTTGCCGGTCATTGCTGGTCGTCGAACACCT
>JADGCQ010000053.1 GCA_015228925.1 Magnetococcales bacterium
CCGATATCCGTGATGATTTTACGGCTCGTGGACTGAAAAAGGCCAAAGAAAAGCTTGATGTCCTGCAATTGCCAGAGGTGGAGCGCAGGGCATATGAACGCTATCAGGACGACCTGCGCGATCAGGCCAGCTTTGTATTATCTACCTATGGTGCCGGTAAATGGGAAGGACGGCAGGAAGGACGGCAGGAAGAAGCTGCTCATACCCTTCTTCGTCTTCTCCAGAAAAAAATGGGATCCAATATCCCCGAATGGGTGAGCAAAAAACTTGGGGTTGCCACCCTGGAAGAGATTGAAACATGGACCGACCGTATTCTGGACGTACAGTCACTGGAAGATGTTTTTTCGAACAGGGCATGACAGATGTTTCCTGAAAAATGTTTCATATTTTTCTTGTGATTTTTGCATCCATGGAGGAATTGTTTTTGCCGCAGTAATAAGGCAGATGAAGTGTGCTGACTGATGCTGATTATCCGGGTTTTGGAGTAGTGGTCCCTGTGGTGATTTCTGTTGCCAAATATTGCCAAGTTCTACCACCAGCGTACCACAAGCGAACCACATATGAAGGAATTTTGGATGATGCGCGGTCATGTAAGATGTTGTTTTATCAGTAATTAAAAAACATCAAAATCCGAGACCACTGACTTCACACGGCAGGGGTCACAGGTTCAATCCCTGTGCCGCCCCACCATCAGAAGATTTTTTAAGATACGCCAAAATACAAAAGCCTGCATTCTTGCAGGCTTTTTTGTTTTCCGATAGTCCACCAAATCCTGATTTCAGATCCGCGCCATCCCAAAAAAAGGGTATGGTGGACCCCCAAGAATGCGACAGTTGGTTACGCTACAATCCTTCCTCTGGATTTAACAAAGACGGTACATCCCAATGACATTCTCCTGGACGAAGACGTTTGAATCGGCGAGAATTTAGGAGAAAGGCTATTTTGGAAACCACCCGCCCGTGGTGAGGATCCATTTTTAGTCAAGACTTGGTGGTCTGTCCGAGTGCTGGATGGAAAAGCTTCGTCTGTGAATGTTGACTTATCATTGAGAAACAACGCTGTTACGCTGTTAAATTACAATGAAAACAAGATCTACCATTAACGCCAAGTTTTCAGAATTATTGGATGACATCCAACGTGCCGGTGATTTTTTCTTTTCTGGCCGTATGGAGATTCATACCCCCCTCATGGAGGTGGCTGGTGTCGGCCCCATTGCATTGCCGCTGCTTCCCTTTCAAGCACAACAATTGATCGCCATCGCCGAACAGGCCCCCTATGGCCGGGGAATGGAAACCCTGGTGGATACTTCCGTGCGACGAACCTGGCAGATCCCCGCTGATCATGTTCAGATTCGGGGTCAGCGATGGACGGAAACCCTGGAGGCCATCGTCGGTCAGGTCACTGCGGGACTCGGGATCGGCCAGAAAATCTCATCGGAACTTTATAAACTTCTGGTCTATGACGAAGGAAGTTTCTTTCTGAATCACCGCGACACAGAAAAGGTGGATGGCATGTTCGCCACCCTGGTCATCGTTTTGCCTTCTCTCCACGGTGGCGGTGAATTGATCGTGCGTCATCGGAATCGACAAGTGCAATTGGACCTGAATTGTTCGTCTCCCTCGGAAGTTGTCTTTGCGGCCTTTTACGCCGACTGTAAACACGAAGTGAAACCTGTCACCTTGGGCTTTCGCTTGGTCCTCATCTACAACCTGCTATTCCCTGGCACCACCGTGCCACCTGAGCCTCCCGACGATTCCAGGGAGGAGAGAAAAATCACAGCTTTGCTTCGGGAATGGGTGACCGGGAAAAGGTCGAATGAAGACACTTGGCCGGAAAAACTGGTCTACCCTCTGGAGCATGCCTACACGGAGGCGGGTGTCTCTTTTGCATCACTGAAGGGGAAAGATGCCGCCCGGGCTTCCGTACTGCGCACGGCGGCGCGGGAAGCGGAATGTGAACTCCATCTTGCCCTTCTCTCCATTGAGGAGAGTGGTGTCGCTGATTATGTGCAGGAATACAGGTCGCGCCGTGGATGGCACGAGGAACCAGACCTGGAGGTTGGTGAAGTCTGTGACCGCAACCTTGCGCTCAAGAACTGGCGGAACACGGAGGACAATCCCGTTCAACTGGGGACGTTACCCTTTTTGGACGAGGAACTGTCCCCGGAAAATGCTTTCGATGAGATCGATCCCGATGAACTGGAGTTTGAGGAGGCCAGTGGTAATGAAGGTCCCTCCTTCGAGCGACTTTACCAATGTGCTGCTTTGGTGCTTTGGCCGAAGGAGCAACGTTTGGCGGTGATTTGTCAAGGTGGGCTTGCGGTTACACTGCCCTTTTTGCAAATGTTGGCTGACCAGTGGATTGAGGGCGGTCAGGATGTTCATTTACCTCAATGGCGACAAGCCCATGAACTGGCTGGTCACATGATCTCCTCCTGGCCGGACAAAAAATGGTTCTCCTGGCCAGCCAGTGGAAAAACAACCGATGAATCCTCCTTTCTCTCCATCCTTGCCAAATTGCGGGATGAAAAGAATATTTCAATTTTCTTGACGGAGCGGACCGCCCAAGGTGTCTACAGCAAAGCGGACAACTTGGCCATGCTCTCGGCCCTTGCGTTTTTGGATCCCGTGCATGCCCTGAAGTTGATTGACCTTGTTATCTCCGGCAATGCCCGGAGATGTTTTGGCGGCTGTACCCAACTGTTGCGGTCCGCCATTGAGGGGCTGAATGGATCCCTCCGGGAAAATCTTCTGGCGACGACGGTCACTCTTGTGGACGCCCTTCCGGGTGACGGGGATCCTCCTTCCGAACCAGCATGGCGTCGTCCCGATCCTGTGACCCCGGAAGACGTTGCCGATCTTGTTCTGGCACTGGGTCTTTTGGGTGCCGCACCGTCCCATCGGGCTGCCGACCACATTCTGTCCAATCCCAAAACCTATGACCTGGACAAGATTCTCGTCCCGGCTACTTTGGCATTTCGCAAAAAACCGGAGACGCAGGGCATGGTGGCCTGTCAACGTCTCCTATCAACCTGTCTGACGCACCTGAAGATTCGTATCGCCGAACCGTTGGAGCCGCCAAACGATTGGAAGCGGAAAATCATCCTTTCCTGTCAATGTATGCACTGCCGGGAACTTGAGCGGTTCCTGGCCGATCCCAAGGAAAGGCAATGGGCTTTCAGGGCTGCCGAAGCCAAACGCAAACACGTCGAATCCATCATTGCGCGGGCAGGCTGCGACCTTGATTTCAAGACAGAACGCAGGGGCAGTCCGCATACGCTCCTTTGTACGAAAAATCAGGCCAGTTACGAAAACCGAATCCGTCAACGCAGAAAGGATCTTGAAGACTTGGCGCAACTGGAACGTCGGGAGTCGGCATGACCACCGATCATGATGGTTTTTACCACCAACTTTATTCCCATCCGCAGATGATGGCGGATTTGGTCAGACAGTTCGTTAATGAACCCTGGGTGGCCGACTTGGATCTGGATCACATGGAGCCGGTCAAATCCAAGTTTCACGTACCGGGACTGCCCAAGAGGGAAAGTGACCTCATCTGGCGTATTCCCCTCCGATCTGGATCGGACGTTTACCTCCTGGTGCTTCTGGAATTCCAGTGAGGTGGATCCCATTGCAAGGACAATTTTTCAGAAGAATTAAGCGACACTTTCCTCCCAATTTTGTCTTCTGTTCTACAAACCTTGACATCTGATGTGGAACAACTACCTAAATAATTTGATCAAGAATGTGGCCAACGCCCTCTTGCCAATTGGGCAAATGCAAGCCGAAAGTGTTTCTTAGTTTGGTGGTATCTAGTCGCGAATTGGCTGGACGTTTTGCAGGGGTTGGGTAGTCTGCTGTGGTAATTGGCTTGATATTGTTCGGTGCTACGCGGAGCAATTTTCCGGTGGCACGAACACGCTCAATGACGAAGCAAGCGTATTCATGCCAATTGGTCGTGCCGGACGCTACGGCGTGATATAGACCATGTGGGAAATTTTCAGGTGCCTGGAATGCCTGCCGAATCAAATGAGCCGTCAAATCCGCAAGCAAAGCAGCCGAGGTTGGCACTCCAAACTGGTCAGCTACGACGCTCAATGCATCACGTTCGGAAGCAAGGCGTAGCATCGTTTTTGCAAAATTGTCCCCGTGAGCCCCGACTACCCAGCTGGTACGCAAGATGAGATGCTTGGTACAGTTGCGTTGTACTGCACGCTCACCTTCCAGTTTGGTTGCTCCGTACACATTTTGTGGATTCGGTTGGTCATTCTCCGTATAGGCACTTTCTTTTTCACCATCAAAAACATAGTCAGTGGAAAAGTGAACCAATAATGCCCCTAACCGCTCTGCTTCCTCCGCCATTACGTGAGGAGCATGAGCGTTGATCGCTTTGGCAAGAGCTTGATCACTCTCGGCTTTGTCCACTGCTGTGTATGCTGCGGGGTTGACAATGACATCGGGTTTGTAACTTTGTATCAGTTGCCTTACAGCCGCTTCATTACTTAAGTCGCAATCGGCAATATCAACGGCAACACAGTTTCCCAAAAGGGCAAGCGAACGACGAAGTTCAAAACCGACTTGACCCTTTCTGCCGGTCAGGAGAATTTTCATGGAGTAGCTCCAGCGTACTGTTTTTGCATCCAATCCCGATAGGCTCCGCTTTGAACATTGGCGACCCACTTTGGATTATCGAGGTACCATTGAACGGTCTTGCGGATGCCAGTCGTGAAAGTTTCTGCTGGTTTCCAACCTAATTCGCGTTCCATCTTGCGCGCATCAATGGCATATCGGCGATCATGGCCAAGCCGGTCGGTCACATAAATGATCTGAGCCGCATACGATGTGCCATCGGCTTTTGGGCGAAACTCGTCAAGTAGCGTACAGACCGTGCGCACAATCTCAATATTTGGTTTCTCGTTCCAACCGCCTATGTTGTATGTTTCACCCAGGCGACCGGCCCTGAGTACGCAACGGATTGCGCTGCAATGGTCTTTAACGTACAGCCAGTCGCGCACCTGCATCCCATCTCCATATACAGGAAGACTTTTACCCGCAAGAGCATTGACGATCATGAGCGGGATAAGCTTTTCGGGGAAGTGGTAAGGGCCATAGTTGTTGCTGCAATTTGTAGTGAGGACCGGAAGCCCGTAGGTATGATGCCAAGCGCGCACTAAGTGATCGCTCGCTGCCTTGCTGGCCGAATATGGGCTGTTGGGTTCATAGCGGTTTGTTTCGGTGAATGCCGGATCGGTAGAACTGAGCGAGCCATAGACCTCGTCCGTGCTAACGTGCAAAAAACGAAAAGAATGCTTCTCAATATCGTTTAAATTTGACCAGTAACCACGTACCGATTCCAGAAGATTGTAGGTTCCTTCGATATTGGTCTTAATAAAATCGCCTGGCCCATGAATACTACGATCCACATGGCTTTCAGCAGCGAAGTTGATCACCGCTCGGGGGCGATGGTCGGCGAGCAGGCACGCCACCAAACTGCGGTCACCGATGTCACCTTGTACAAAAATATGTTTTTGGTTATCTGCTATTGAGGCTAAGGTTTCTAAATTGCCGGCATACGTAAGTTTGTCAAGATTGACGACAGGCTCATCGCTGCCAAAACACCAATCCAAAACGAAATTTCCGCCGATGAATCCGGCACCACCTGTGACAAGTATCATTGAAGTCCTTTGAGTATTACTGTGCAGATT
Organism: Magnetococcales bacterium; assembly: GCA_015228925.1. GTDB lineage: Bacteria > Pseudomonadota > Magnetococcia > Magnetococcales > UBA8363 > UBA8363. The sequence continues at coordinate 5,705 of JADGCQ010000053.1, forward strand.
CAGCGTGAACGTTATCCATTGTTTTTGCGCACAAACACCTCTATCAAGGGGGCGTTTACGCCTCGCTTGAATCATGGATTCGGTGAGTCTGGCTGGGCTATCTCTTGACGGGTTGTCTGCCTCCGTTTCACCAGCGGTGGAAGTTTCTTCCAACACAGCGGGAATGTCAATATATCCCACCATGATATGTCTGCGGATAGCGGTTCTCAAATGTCGAAAAAACACCTATTTGAAAATGGATTACGCATCCTTTTGAAGAAAACGGACGATGGTTTTCCCGCACTATGAGACCGGATGTTGGCAGATCCCCTTTGATAGTGCTTAGCGTAGCTCGGCTATCTTTCTGGTCAGGGTACGTAAACTGACCCCCAATATCTGGGCGAGTTGGGCTTGGTTGCCCGGGTGGTCGTTCAGCATATGTCGTAGATAGTGACTCTCCAGAGCCTTGAACGTCATGGGTTCCGTTATACTATAGTAGGCTGATCTTGGTATCCCTTCCACCGTGGTAACGTGGGTCTGTGATAGAAGGTCAGGAAAATGTTCCGGGGTGAGTGTTTGTCCTCCCGCCTTAATTCGGGCTCTTTCCAATAAATTGACTAACTCCCGGATATTTCCAGGAAAATAATAGTTTCTCAAAAGAAACAAAACTTCGGTGGACAATTGGATAACCCGTTCCGGCGCGATCCTTTTCAGAATGGATTGGGCCAAAAGCCCAATATCCTCCAACCTTTCCCGTAAAGGGGGCAGATGGATGGGATAAGTGCTGATGCGATAATAAAGATCCTGTCGGAATTGCCCTTGGGCCATCATCTTATCCAAATTCCTATTCGTCGCGCAAACTAGGCGAAAATTGGCGCGTTGTGGTTTTGTGTCTCCTACCTTGCGATAGGTGTGCGATTCCAATAGTCGTAAAAGTTTTACTTGGAGAGCATGGGGAACATCGCCAATTTCATCCATGAACAATGTTCCGCCACTGACAGCGTCAACCAGTCCGTTTTTGTCCGCAAGCGCACCCGTGAAGGAGCCTTTTCGGTGGCCAAACAACTCACTTTCAAATAATGTTTCCGTTAAACCGCTACATTCCACGGGAACAAAGGGGGCATTCGCCCGGTCACTGGCATCATGCAAGGCCCTGGCAATCAACTCTTTCCCAGTGCCAGATTCACCCAATAACAAGACCGGAACCGAAGTGTGCGCTACCTTGTGAACTTCATCCAGAAGATGCATGAACCGAGGACTTACGCCAACCAGACCCGTCGCTTTGGGTTGGGCACTGGCGATTAGCGTTTGTTTGAGAACCTCAAGAAAATAAATGGGATTCTTCCCATTCCCCTTGATGGGGATGATCTCTACGACCACAAATTCCTTGCCGACAGGAAGATTGTGGATATGGATCATCCGTTCCGGCGATCCCGAGCGCATCAATGCCTTCAACGGACAATTTTCCCCCGCTTCATCACAGGGCTTGTCAAACCCGTGGGAAACTTGATAACAGGTCCGCCCCGCCATCTCCTCCCCGTGATGAAATATCTCACGATAAGACTCGTTTGTTGCAAGAATTCGATAATTGCGATCCAGCAAGGCGGCAGGATCGGGATAGGCAAACAGCTTGTTCAATTCTACTTCGGACGGAAATGGGGTCATGGTAGCCTAAATGATGACGTTTTTGACTAGACAAAAATGACATAAATAGACATATATGTCTATAAAATATTGCGATGATACCGAGACATATCTATAATATTTTATATAAACCATTCTATCTTATCGTTTTTATAATATGAAATCTTTTTTGGCATGATTTTCGTGTATTGTGTGAGTAAGGTCTGTTGAATCTGAAGTCGCAACGAACAGAGGATACACCACGATGGAACAGCCGTCGGTCACACGTCTTAATTATTGTCGCGTTCATGGCTGGATCGAAAAGAGGATTTATCGCTATCTGCTCAATCTTGAAGGGTGGGTACTCAATGCGTTCCTTGATTTGCCAGCAACGCCAAACGTAGAGGCCGTTTCTGTTCTGAATCATTGGATATATACCAATTTTTCAAAAAGGTTGCGCTGGACGATGTGGACGGAATTGGGTGAATTTTCCCAATCTGGATCGGCCAATCCACTCTTTTTTCGAGGAAAAATTCAACACAACAAGGGTTCCTAGTGATCGTATCGAGAACCCCCGATGCCCGTGGTTAAACGGCAATAAGGGATGCTCACTCTAAACAACCAAGTCGAGGAATTCGATATGAACTTTCCCGCTATCAACGCCGCAGCCTCATCGGGGGCAGCCAATCAGGCGGTAGGATCTGGGATATTGAAGTTTGCCGTACAATCCCATTTGGTTAAGGGTTTGGGTATGGGGGCAGGCATGAGTCTCGGCATTGGCGTATGGGTTGTGGGTATCGTCGGGGTGGGATACTGGCTTTTCCGCAAATATGCCCGCTGATCTGGAACCGCATCTTGAATAAGGAAAAACTGCAATGGCCGCAATGATGAGTATAGGACAAGGTGCATCGGCAAAGTCAGCTCTTTCACTGGCCACTGTGGCCAAGGCCCAGTTTATTAAGGAGGCCGGTCTTGGGTTGGGCATGGGGCTGGGTATGGGAGCTTTCCTGGCTCTCGGATCTGTTGTGGTGGGATGGATCTTGTGGCGGAAATACCTGAAGGATGGCGACGAACTGTCGAGAAAAGAATGCTAAACCAAGAGGAACAATCCATGAAAATTGCAATCACAAGTCAAAATAAGAAATCGGTCACGGGTCATGCGGGTCAGTGTACTCGGTTTTGGTTGTACGATTTTTCAGAAGAGCAACAACTGATTTCCAAGGAAATGGTTGAGCTGCATCGGGAGCAATCCTTTCATTCCAATGTCCACAGTGTTCCCGTGGGTCTCGAAGATATTCATGTGTTGATCACCGGCGGTATGGGATCGGGGTTAATCAAAAAATTGATGGAAATGGGAATACAACCGATCATTACCGACAAAACAGATATAGAACAAGCGGTGCAATCTTTTTTGCAACAGGAACCCTCGGTCCCCGTTTCCCAGTGCAACTGCCACGGCCATGAGTCAGTCGGAGATAATCCCATTTAAACTGAAAACAAAATCACAAACAGGTATGGAATTTTTCTCTTTAAAATTTAAAAACAAAAACAAAATCAAATGCATGGGAAAAAATTCCATAGCCCCGTTTTTTCTTTTAATGTTTTTCTGGTCTCACTGCACAATCCGTGATACAAAATACGGAGGGGAAAATAACGGCGCACGAACCGTTTGAATAGGTTGTATTTGGCCTAATGATCATACCAGGAGGGCTGATGTCATGAAATTCCCTCCTCTTTAGAAAGAAGCCAGACGTAAAAGTGTTGGAGATCGGTTTCTTATCCAAGATCTGTACCCAAGATGGGAAGTTGGAAAAATGCGTAAATTTGGGAATCAAACGGCACTGTTTGTAACCCTGTTTTTATTCTGGGTGCTTATCAATGGTTCTTTGAGCCTGGGTACCTTGCTGGTGGGGGTTGTGGTCTCTTCGGCTATCGCCGCCATGCTCCCTGGCGGCTGGGATCCCCTCAGAGAATTCCACGCCACCCCGGCAGGTTTTTCTGCGGCATACCACTTTCTGATCTATTTCATCAAAGAATTGATTCGATCCAATATCCGTATGGCAGGTGTTGTCCTTTCTCCCAGGCTTCCCATCAACCCCGGTATTGTCAAAGTCCACACCAAACTGAAAAGCAAAATGGGCCGTTTGCTGCTGGCCAACTCCATCACCCTGACCCCTGGAACGCTGACGGTCATGCTGGAGGAAGAGTGGCTTTACGTCCATTGGGTCACGGTAGAGTCCACCGATATCGAAGCGGCCACCGCCCACATCGTGGCAGGTTTTGAGAAATACCTGGAGGTGATGTATGGTTGATCTCTTGATCTATCTGGCGGCAAGCTTGGCTGGAATGGCCTTTATACTGGCCATGATACGCTTCGTTATCGGGCCAGGAGTCAGTGATCGGATCGTCGCTTTTGATGTGGTGACCATCGTGGCCATTACCGTCATCATCATTACCGCCCTGGAGGAGGATCGGGTCGTCTATTTGGATGTCGCTTTGGTCTACGCCCTGCTCTCTTTCCTGGGGGTTATCGTGGTCGCTCGATACTTGGAAAGGGGCTTTTAGTGAAAACACTCCTTGATGTGATCGGCGCATTATTCTTGGTAGCCGGAACCAGTTTTCTGTTTCTGGGTGGCTTGGGTCTGATCCGTATGCCAGACTTGTTCAACCGCATTCAATCGGGAACCAAAGCGACCACCCTGGGGACCATCCTCACCCTGATTGGAGCGACCTTTCTACGCCCGGAATGGGGGATCAAGTTGTCTTTGATCGGACTCTTCCTCCTTTTTACCAATCCCCTCTCCTCGCAGGTGTTGGCCCGTGCCGCCCACAGAATCGGAGTGGAAAAATCAGCAAAAACAAAAGTAGATCTACTCGTGGAACCCCCAGGAGATCCCCGATGAGTGGCCTGCTCTCATTCATGAGCTTCGTTATTTGTGTTGCCCTGGTCGGGGCTGCCTGGGTAGCGATTCGCAGCACAAGTCTCCCCATGGCCATTTTGGCGGCGGGTCTTGTCAGTCTCCTGGCATCGTTGATGTTCCTGATCTTGGCAGCCCCGGATGTGGCGATGACAGAAGCGGCAATCGGCTGCGGTTTGACCACCTTCCTGTTTTTCTTCGTCCTGGGCCGCGTGCGGGGAGGAGAACATGACTAAACGAATCTTTGTCTTTGGTATGCTCATCGGTCTGGGGGCTATTTTTATCGATCTTCTCCTCTCCTATACCCCAGACTCCGCCTTGAACCAAACGGCCCGTTATTATGCCGAAAGGACCGCCACCGACCTGGGGGCAGCCAACATCGTCGCTGCCGTCATCGTGACCTATCGTGGATTGGATACTTTGGGAGAGGTCACCGTACTGTTTTTGACAGCCGCTATCCTGGTGATGGTGTTGTACCGGGATCATGGAATCGGAATCAACAAAATTCCCAATCGCTTTCTCCCCCCGACGGGTGAAATGTTGGGAACCGGCAGCCGGTTGTTGGTACCGCTTATTCTTCTGATGGGGGTCTATCTTTTCGCCAATGGCCACTTGACGCCTGGGGGTGGATTTCAGGGCGGGGCGATCATTGCCTCGGCAGTCTTGCTACTACTCTTGACCAATCCGAATCAGACTTTCAACCTCCAACTTTTTTCTCTGACCGAATCAATTTCTGGAATCGGCTTTGTCGTTATCGGGGTTCTGGGGATGTTTTTTGCGGGCGGTTTTCTCGATAATCGTATTTTTCCCATCGGTCAGTTGGGCGAACTGTTTTCCGCCGGTGCTATTCCGGTCATCTACACGCTCATCGGACTCAAGGTGGGGGCGGAATTCAGTTCCATCCTTGTACATCTCTCCGAAGAGAAGGAGGAATCGTAATGGTTCTCGTCGTTCTGGCAGCCGGCTTTATGCTGATCCTGCTCGGCCTTTATGGTGCCTTGATCCACCGCAATATTCTCCACATGATCGTCTCATTCTCCGTCGCCGATACCGGCGTCAATCTGGTTCTCATCGCGGTGGGTTACATGCCGGGACGGACAGCCCCCATTCTGGACAGCAATGTCTCTGTCGCCGACGCTGTAGAACGGATCATCGATCCTGTCCCGCAAGCCTTGGTGTTGACCGCCATCGTCATCGGTGTCGGGGTCACCGCCCTCATGTTGGCCTACGCCTATCGGCTCTACCAAACAAAGGGAACTCTGGATATTTCTAAATTTACGGAGCTTAAGTGGTGAGTCCGCTATTCATCATCGCGGCCCCACTGGGTACCGCTTTTTTTATCAGCCTTTTTTCCAAAGAAAAGCAGCGGCTTGCCTTCTTGATCACATTGGCCGCCATGCTTCTGATGAGCTTGGTCTCTTTACACTGGGTTTTCACCTATTTAACTTCCGGGCCGGTTGACTATTATACTGCCGGTACGCTGCCACCCTTTTCCATTAATTTCCGCATGGCCCTGCCGGAAGCCTGCTTGATTTTGCTGATTAATCTGACCGGGCTGTTCTCCACCCTGTTCTTGAAAAATTCTCTGCTGCGCATGGGCCGTCTGTCCATGGCGGTGTTGCTCATCGACATTATGTCCCTTTCGGGCATCGTCCTGACGCGGGATGTTTTCAACCTGTTTGTTTTTCTGGAACTGATGGCCATATCAACCGGTGGATTGGTCCTCCTTTCCGAGGATAATCGTGCCCCGGCAGCGGGTCTTAAATATTTGATTGTCTCACAACTGGTCACCATACTGCTGCTGATCGGTATCATCTTTGCCTATCACGCCACCGGAACATTGAATATCGACGGTTTGACTGTGGCATCCCTGACACATTCAACTGGCGGAAAATTGGCCTTTTTCTTGATCTTGATTGCGGTGATCGCCGAGGTCAAACCGTTTCCCGCCAACGGTTGGGCTTTGGATATCTACGAGTCGGCCCACCCCTCTTTTTCCGTGATCTTTTCTGTCGCTTCCAGTTCGGCGGTCCTTTTTGCAACAGCAAAAATCCTCTCCATCGCGGGCCCCGAGTGGCTGCCTATCGCATCCAATGTGGGAATCATCACTTTTCTTGCGGCTAATCTGTTCGCCCTCTCCCAAACCAATGATCGGCGACTTTTAGGCTACTCCTCCCTGGGGCAGTCTGGGCTGGTTCTGGCTATTATCGGACAACAGGATATCCTGGGGGACCACTATCTGTACGTCGCCGGAGGCATTTTACTGGCTCACGCCGTGGCCAAAGCGGGTCTTTTCTGGATGTCGGGTATCATCAAAGGGCGTGAATTGACCGACTGGACAACGATTCAGGGGCACCCTTTCCTGATTTTTTCCTTTGCCACATTTATCGCCTTGTTGATCGGTCTGCCGCCATTTCCCGCTTTTTATGCCAAATGGGAGTTGATCCATTCCCTGGCGGGAGCCGGTCGATTCCCCCTGCTGGCCATGATTCTGCTGGGGACGCTGTTGGAGGTGGGTTATCTGTTTCGCTGGTTTGGGATCATCCTTAAACGCAAACCGGATGGCCCTGGGGTATTGCAAAAAAAACGTCATCGTAAACGGATGGTGATTGCCGCAACCACCGCCGTGGGCTGGGGTATGGGTTATCTTTGGGGAACCCTCTCCCCTTTGGGTCATCTTTTCCACGCCACGCCGTTGTTGTTTGCGTTGAGTTTCCTGTTGTTGGATTGGCTACCGGCTCGGATTAAAAATAGCTTGGCTATCGCCGGTCTGGTGGGATACTTCGCACTCCAATACGCCGGTTATAACCCCATGCAGTTGATTTTTGCCTCGGTGATCCTGATTGGCGGGGCGGTCATCCTGCTGGCGGGATTTGACAACACAGGGAGACGGATCGGATTTTATCCCGCGACCGTCCTCATGTTTGCGGGCTTGATACAACTCATCGAAGCTCGGACCTCTTTTGACTTCTTTGCCGCCTGGGAAATCCTTACTGTTGGCTCGTACTATCTTATTTTACGCGGCAAACAATCCGAACCCCATGCCCTCTCCTATATCTTATTCTCTTTGGGGGGGGCCTTCCTGATTCTTACCGGGTTTTCTCTGGCGGCCCAAGGGGGGTATCAGATCGAACTTCAGATGCTGGGGACGGTACCCCAATCCGTTGCCCCTTGGGTTTTTCTGTTTTTGGCCCTGGGGTTCATGACAAAAACCGCCGCCATCGGTCTGCACATATGGCTTCCAGGTGCCCACGCCGAAGCGGAAACCGACGTATCTCCTATGGTCTCCGGGATTTTGCTCAAGGCGGGACTCTATGGTCTGATGCTACTGCTCATGACCATGGGCAAACAACAACTCTACGGCGTCGAGTTGACCCATATGTTGCTTTGGATCGGTGCCCTTTCAGCACTCTTAGGCAATTTATTGGCTATTTTTCAGGAAGATGCCAAACGACTTCTCGCCTACTCCTCCATCGGACAGATGGGGTATGCCCTCTTTGGCCTAGCTTTGATGAACCATCTGGGATGGCTGATGGCCATGATGTTCGTCATCAATCATTATATTTATAAATCCATGCTTTTTCTTTCCATCGGTGGTGTTGCCAGAAGGACCGGCACCAAAGAGATGTATCGCATGGGGGGTCTGCTCAAATTAATGCCGCTTTCATTCATCGCTGTATTGATTGGCATCATCGCCGTCTCGGGCGTACCACCCCTCTCCGGTTTTGGCGGGCGGTGGATCTTTTACAATGCCATCATGACCAGTGAATATCGGTTACCCATTGCCGTCCTATTTTTGGCCGGTCCTATCGCCTTTCTCTATCTTTTCCGGCTGATTCACACCATTTTTCTCGGTCAGTTGAAAGATGAACATCGGAGAATCCAGGAAGCACCCTTCTGGTTGATCGTGCCGCAGATGATCTTTGTCGCCCTGCTGATGGGGGTCGCATTGGTCCCTGGTGTGGCATTGCGTCGCGTGGACCATTATATCGGACAATTTTTCCCCAACGAAGGAGGGGGACTCAACTGGTCCGGGATGACCATCAGCAGTGATTTTGGCTACTGGAATCCGGTGGCCATCATGGTGGTGGTCGGGGTCATGTTTGCGACACTTCTGGCTTGGCTGCTCTTTGTCAACCGCCAGGCACAGGTGGTCAAACAATTCAATATCGTCTACGCCGCCGAACGCCCCTATCGCCCGGAAACAACCCACTTTGCCTGGAATTTCTACGCCCCTTATCGCAAAGCACTGGGCTTTCTGACCCAACCATTGGTCACCCGATTTTGGCAGACAGTGACCGATTTGCTGCACGCCGCATCGGATTTATTCCGGCGGATTTATACCGGTAATGGTCAGGTTTATGCCATTCATCTCCTGGCCTTTGTGGTCATGGTCTATCTCTATTCAAAAGGGCTATAGCCATGCAACAATTTGAATGGATTCAGATTCCCTATTCACTTTTGACACTTTTTATCGTCCTGAACTTCGGTCTGTTGCTCAATGCGCTCATGGCAAAGATTGCGGCGCGGGTAGGACGCCGAAGGGGGATCCCCATCTACCAAAATTATATCGATCTGATTAAAAACTACGGACTGCGCACCTCCATCACCCATGGAATTATGTTCTACCTGGGGCCGGTATTTCGGCTGGCTGGCGGCGTTGGCTTGCTGCTCTTTGTCCCGACGTTATACGGCTCGGAAATGTTCTCCAATCTGTCTTTTGCTGGAGATCTGATTCTTGCCCTCTATTTTGTTTTCTTTGGTGCTTTGGGGATGGCACTGGGTGCCGGAGAAAGCGGTCATCCCCATGCCGCCATCGGCGTTTCCCGTGGACTTTCGCAGATGACCATGGCAGAGCTTCCCTTTGCTTTGGCCGTATTTTCGGTCGCCCTCCAGTACGATACTTTGACCATCAGCGAAATTGTGAAAGCGCAGCAAGGGAGCCTATTTCACTGGACTCTGTTCACCAATCCCCTGGCGGTGGCTGCGGCCATGCTCTCCTTTTTAGGCTCCATGATGCGTCCCCCCTTTGACGTGGTGTTGGCCCCCCAGGAGATTCCCATTGGTCCGCCCACGGAATACCACTCCTCCTATTTGGCCCTTATGCAGACCAATCGGATGATTTTTCCCATCGCCAAGATTGTCATCATCATGAATCTGTTCTTTGGCGGGGCGACCAACTGGCCGATCTTTTTTGCCAAAGTGTTCTTGATTTATCTGTTCGCCGTTTTCGTTGGGGTCGTTTTTCCCCGTTTCCGGGTCGAACAATCGATCCGCTGGTTTTTGATTTGGGCAGTCCCCCTGGGTGTGCTGGCTATCGTCCTGGTCTGAGGTATCATGAAAAAAGAACTTGAGAAACGAACAGTCACTGGGCCAGACGGTCAGACATTTGAGGTCGAACCGCTCATCGATTATTATTGCGAAGCTCATCCGACCGTACAACCTCCGGCCTATTCCAAAATTATTGAAAACCTTTTCAACTGGGCACGCTCCGAATCCATCTGGATTTTAGGATTTGGTACCGGCTGCGGTGCCATTGAGATGCGACCTTTGATGACCCCCCGTTTTGATGCCTACCGCTATGGAATCCAGTGGCGGCCAACCCCGCGGCAGGCCAACTTGTTGATCATCTCCGGTTATCTTTCGGTGAAAACCTTAAAGAGGGTGATCCGCTCCTACGAACAAATGCAAAGTCCAAAATATGTCATCGGATTGGGTTCCTGTACCATCAACGGCGGCATGTATTGGGATTCCTATAATACCATCAAGCGGTTGGATGATTATCTTCCGGTAGACCTCTATATTGTCGGTTGTATGCCCCGTCCCGAAGCACTTTTGGAAGGGTTTAACACACTGAAACGGATGATCCGGGCAGGAAATGCGGAAGGGGCCAATACCTACGCCGCCAATTTTGACTGGTACAAAACCAACCAAAAAAGGGTCATCCACGATTGGGATATGCCCGACTACAACTGGTAACCATTCATGCGCGTACTTCATGCCCAACTGGGCCATCATTTTACGTTGGGTGAACTTGTCCAGGTCCGAGCGGACTTGGCCTTTGTCACCCTGCCGAAAGAGCATCTCCGCAGTGCCGTGTTGCATCTGCGTGATATTTGCAAATTTTCCCATTTGGTGTTGATGACCGCCGTGGATTGGTTGGAAGAGGAACGGTTTCAATTGACGTATCTGCTGCATAACCGGGAAAAGCATTGGGATTTGGGTCTCCGGGTTATGATCCCCAGGGTGGCGTCGCACATGGAAAGTATCCACGATATCTGGCCTACGGCAGCGACTTACCAGCGTGAACTCAAGGAAATGTTTGGCATCGATTTTCCCGGCAGTCCGGGGGTGGATGAATCGTTCATTCTGGAGGGGTGGAAGGAAATCCCCCCCTATCGCCGGGATTTCGATACCCGGCATTATGCCGAAAAGACCTTTACCCAACGGGAAGGGCGCAAAACGGAGGATCCGGCCAAGACTATGAAAGCGAAACTTTATCCCGATGAGACCTGATATGGCGTATTCATTCGACCACAATCGAAGCCCGTTATTGGAATCGGAAGAAACAACCGAGATCGATCTGGAGTCTGGGAAATATCTTAAATTGTGGCAAGGCCCCCAACATCCGGGGATCACCGGCAACATGTCCGTTGAGTTGACGGTGTGCGGGGATGAAGTCGTGCAGGGGAAAACCCATGTGGGCTATCTGCACCGTGGTTTTGAAAAGTTGATGGAACGGCGCACCTTTATCCAATGTTTTCCCATCGTTTGCCGTATCTGCGTACCGGAACCCGACTTTAACGAATATTGTTATGCCGCCGCCGTGGAAGAATTGGCCGGGATTCAAGTCCCGGAGCGGGCCAATTGGATTCGTACCTTGATCTTGGAGATGGGACGTATCAACAGCTTTTTGATGTATTTGGGAGGGCAAGCGGGCAGTTTCGGTATGGGGGTTATCGCGCAATGGGCAACTTATGTGCGCGACCTGATGCTGGATCGCTTTGAAGAGCTGACCGGTGCCCGCATCTACCACATGTTCATTTTGCCGGGGGGTGTCCGTGGAGGGCTTCCCGAAGGGTTTGAAACCCGCATGGGGGAGACCCTTCAAGAACTTGAAAGTACCTTGAAAGATATCCGGGAAGTGATGCTCCAGAATGCGGTCTTCAAAAAGCGGGCCATCGGCTTGGGATTCATCGATCCGGCCCTGTTTGATCCCTATGGTGTTACAGGCCCCAACGTCCGTGCGGGAGGTTTGGCACGGGATATCCGTAAGGATCAACCGTACTTGGTTTATCCCCAGCTTCAGTTTGACGTGGTGGTGGAAAAAGATTCCGATGCCTTCAGCCGCGCCAAGGTCCGTCATCGGGAAGTTTTCCAATCGGTGGATTTGGTCCGGCAGATTTTAGCAAAAATCCCCAAGGAAGGGCCATTGATGGCCAAGATTCCCAACGTTCTGCATTGGAAAATTCCCAAAGGAGAGACCTACATTCGTGGTGAGTGTTCCCGAGGGGAGTATGGTTACTATATGGTCACCGATGGGAGTGGTTATCCCCGTCGGGTCAATGTTCGGGGTCCGTCCTATACCCACGCCATGGCCCTGTTGGAGCGGTTGATCGTCCATGTCAACATCAGTGATGTGGCAGGGCTGTTGGTTTCGCTACACATCTACCCACCGGAGATTGAAAGATAGCCATGAGCGTACAGGATCTTCTCTCCCCCTTTACCGCCTGGAAGAATCTTTTTCGGGATCCGGTCACGATCAAAGATCCCTTCAACGACCGTCCCGGTGCCCCCCGCTACCGGGGATTTCATAAAAACGATGCCGAACTTTGCATTGGCTGTGGAACCTGCGAGTCTATTTGCCAAAATGGTGCCATCGACATGGTTCCGGTCGCCAATCGGGAGGCCAAACAGGGGGATTCGGGTCTCAGACCTCGTATCGATTATGGACGTTGTTGTTGGTGCGCCCTCTGTGTCGATATTTGCATGACCGGTTCCCTCACCATGTCCAACGCTTACAAATGGGTGGACAGCGATCCGAACGTTTTTCGGTTTATCCCCGGCGTCGATCAAAAAGGGTGGGATGATGCACCCTTGGGCTATTGCCGTCCTGAAGGGTATCGCCTCTCCCCCCGCCAACGGGTGCGGATGGAGGAGATGGAACCGGAGATTCGGATCGACTCCTTCAACGAGATTGTCGCAGGGTACTCCGTGGAGCAGGCTAAGTTGGAGGCGGATCGTTGCGTTGCCTGTGGCCTCTGCATCGCGACCTGTCCGACCCATATGTCCATCCCCGACTATATTGCCGCTATTCGAGAGGGTGATTATGAAAAGGGGTTGGCGTTGCTCTATGAGACCAACCCGTTCTCCAACGTCTGCGGTCGTGTTTGTACCCATAAGTGTGAAACGGTTTGTGCTGCCGCGCATGGGGGAGACCCCATCGCCATTCGTTGGCTCAAGCGTCACATTGCCGACCAAGTTCCCATCGAACACTATCGACGGATCATCGGCGATCCCGCAGCCGCCACCGGGCGCAAGATTGCCATCGTCGGTGCTGGACCTGCCGGCTTGACAGCCGCGTTTGACTTGGCAAAAATGGGGCATCAGGTGGTTGTCTTTGAATCGCGTGAGAAGCCCGGAGGGATGTTCCGCTATGGGATTCCCGAATATCGTCTCCCCTATGCGATGATGGATCGGGATATCGCTACCATCGTCGGCATGGGGGTCGATATTCGTTGCAACACCCGGATTGGTGATGATCTGACCCTGGAACAGCTCAAAGAGGGGTATGATGGTGTTTTGTTGGCCATCGGCCTTCATCTTGGCCGTTCCACCCGTGTACCGGGTTCTGACCATCCCGATGTCAAGCGGGCCGTCGATTTACTGCGAGAAATCACCGAAGGTCGGGAGCTTGTGGTCCCTAGGCAGGTCGTGGTGGTTGGCGGTGGCAACGTGGCCATGGATATCGCCCGCAGCATGTCCCGTCTACAAAAACAAAAATATGGCCGGGTCGATGTGACCCTGACTGCTCTTGAGGATCTTGACCATTTTCTGGCCGATCCGGTCGAAATCAAGGAAAGTGCCGAGGAAGGGGTCCAAATCCTCGACTCACGAGGACCGCAACAGATCATGGTGGACGAAAACAACCGGGTATCGGGTCTGCGAACCTTCCGGGTCATTTCCATTTTTGATGAAAAGGGACGGTTCTCCCCCAGCTATGATTCCAGTGATGAGCGGATTCACCCGGCCCAACAGGTCATCGAAGCGATTGGTCAGATGTCCGACGTTTCTTTTCTCGGTGAGGCTTTGACGGAAACGTTGGTGTGGAATCGGGGACGGATCCAGGTGGATGCTGACGGACGCACCTCAGAACCATGGCTTTGGGCGGCTGGAGACTGTGTTCGTGGTCCCGATGTCGTTCATGCCGTCCATGACGGTCACCGAACGGCGATCAGTATGGACCAAGTGCTGAAACGGTAAAGGAGCGTTTCCAAAATGAATGGCAATGGACTTGGCGAAACGGATATCTTGAAATCGAAAAAAAGCCTGGGCGAAATCTTTGATGTGGCACTCAGTTTTGAAAGAACGGCACGGGATTTTTATCGGGAGTTGCTTCCCCAGGTGAGCAAGCAAATTCGGTATCTTGTTGAAGAATTAGCGCAAGAAGAGCAACGCCATCTGGATCTTTTTTCCAAGATGAAAGATAGCCAGGATTTGGTGAGCCAAATCAAGCAGATGATCGATACTCCCGTCAATGATAGTGCTTTTTCCGATGCCGTTCACCTCCCGGAATTGGGTGAAAAACCCGACGATCAGAAGGTGTTGCAATACGCCATGTGGCGCGAACACACCGCCATGGAACATTACCGCGCCCTTTCACAATCGACACCCCAGGGTGCCATCCGGGATCTCTTCACTTTTTTGGCCGATGAGGAAACCCGTCATAAAACAGAGTTGGAAAAACTGTATTATGAATTGATCAGCCACGGTGGGCCAAACGGATAGCCGGTGCGTCTTAAGCACAAGAAACCCGGGATCTTGAAATCCCGGGTTTCTTAAGCCAGTCATCAGGCGGTCGCCTTTAACAACACCCCTTCCAGATCGCGCATTTGCTTGACCAAATCCACCATCTTTTCGCCCGGAATTTGGCGGAGAACGTGGTTGCTGCGAGCATCCATCACCCTGACCACGACCTGGTTCAATTCCCGATCCATACTCAATCGCAATGATTTGAATCCAGAGAGTGCCTGTGTGATCTCGTCGGCCAACCCCTTCAGCCCCTCCTTCTCCACAACTTCCAGTTTACCCTCAACTCTCGTCTCTGCCCGAACCAGTTCGGCATCAAATCCACCACCATGATCGATACCAGGATGAATTCTGCCCGCCACGTTTCTCATCACAGAACCTCCCTTGTCTATCCGCATACTGCCATCGGTTGAACTCTCCATTGACTTCTCCTTGTCGGGCGTACTCCCTGGCCATGAACTTCGAGGCCAGGGGTACCGCCATTGGGCCGTTGACGGCTCTTATTGTATTAATCCAACAGTTCCCATACGGTCTGAGAACCTTGATTGGCTTGTACCTGAATCGCACCCTCGGGATCTTTCAACAGTCTCTCCCGGATCGATTCCACATGTCCCAAGCCAAACATCATCTTTTCTGAACCCGTATCCGAATGCTCACCGTGTGGTTCCACCGGCTCCAGATTGGCAATCACCTCGCCGATCTGACCATGGTAACCCTCCAATCGAGCATTGATGTCGGTTACCAAATGCAACACCCTGTCGATATCACCGAGAGTCAAACTGCCGCCTCCCTGCGTTGAAATTCTCAAAGCTTCTCCAACACTCACAATCGACACCGTTGCAGCCTTGGCGATGGAATCAACAACGTCTTGGGTATCGCCATTCCCATGTTGCTTGCTTTTTAAACCATTGGCATCCGACCTGTATTCTTTCTGATGATTCAATACCGCTTCTTCAGTGATTCGGTCAATTTCACCCAGCAGTTGTGATACCCCTTCCTGCAAGGTCATCCGTTCACTGGTTGTTTCCGTATCGTTGGCGGCTTCAACGACCAATCCTCTGATTTTCTGCAATGCATTGGCCGTCTCCTCAATCGCCCCTTGGGCCACTTGAACCATCGAAATGGTGTCGTTGGCCCGCCGTAAAGTTTGGTTGATGCACCGTATCTGAGATGTCATGCGAATACCGATGGACAATCCCGTGACATCATCAACTTCCGTATCACTTTTCAGTCCTGAAGCAATCCTTTCAATCATCCCTCCCTTCGCTCTGTCCATCCGGTACACATTGCGTTGGGCATTGATTGATGGAACTGCATTTTGAATTGCAAGTACCATGTTCCTACCCTCCTGGAAGCGAATTCCATGTTCTCTCGCTGCTATCCTTCCCTGGCTGGAGGTGAGCCGATCATTCATCAGGGGTTCGCTAAAGCCCCTATGGTTCATCCACCAGGCGTTCTTATCCAAGCAATTGCAACGCAATTTGCGGTTGTTGGTTGGCTTGGGCCAAAATCGCCGTCCCGGCCTGTTGCAGAATGGCATTGCGTGTCAAATTCGCCGTCTCCGTGGCGATGTCGGCATCCAGGATGCGCGAACGGGCCGCCGAGGTGTTTTCTACCATGCTGCTCAGATTGGCAATCACCGCCTCAAAACGATTTTGGTAGGAACCAAGGCTGGAGCGAATATCGGAAATGGAATCCAAGGCTGAATCACACCGTTTGATCAAACTATTGGCCATGGATTGCATTTTGATCGCAGTGGTAGCACCTCCACTGTATAATTTGAAGTTGGCAGATGTCGCCCCCATCAACGCTTTCGCGCTGGCCG
This sequence comes from Magnetococcales bacterium, assembly GCA_015228925.1. GTDB lineage: Bacteria > Pseudomonadota > Magnetococcia > Magnetococcales > UBA8363 > UBA8363. The sequence goes on from JADGCQ010000053.1 coordinate 22,079, forward strand.
CATTGACTGTCACCGCAATGGTTTGACCACCATCGGGACCAACCTGAAACTTTTTGGTCGCAAATGTACCATCAACCATTTTTTGGTTGTTAAATTCGGTCTCGGTGGCAATCCTTTGGATCTCGTAGACCAATTGGGTGATTTCATTTTGCAGATCCTCACGATCTCCAGCGATCAAGGTGTCATTCGCACCTTGAACCGCCAACTCGCGGATCCTCTGCAAGGCATTGACGGTTTCCTCCAGGGCACCATCGGCAACCTGAACCGCCGAGATGGCATCATTGCTGTTGCGTATGGCCTGGGTGGTTCCTCGAACTTGCGCCGTCATCCGCGTCGAAATGGACATTCCAGCCGCATCATCGGCAGCGCGATTAATGCGCAACCCCGAAGACAATCTTTCAAATGTTTTACCCAAAGCATTGGTAGACTTCTGCAAGTGCCGTTGGGCATTAATGGAAGTCATGTTGGTATTAATTGCAAGTGCCATCTTCATTACTCCATGTTTGGGATCATCATGACCCCTGTATTGATACCCTTCCTTGGAAATCAAGGCTGCTCATTTTATCGCGGGCCAGCCTTATACCCTCGGTCAGTCAGGTCCGATTACCCCAACAATTGCAGGGCAATTTGCGGTTGCTGATTGGCTTGGGCCAAAATCGCCGTTCCTGCTTGTTGCAGAATGGCATTCTTGGTCAGGTTTGCTGTTTCGGTCGCGATATCGGCATCCAAGATGCGCGAACGGGCCGCCGAGGTGTTCTCCACCATATTGCTCAGGTTGGCGATCACCGCCTCAAAGCGGTTCTGGAACGAACCCAGTTTGGAACGAATGTCGGAAACCGAATCCAACGCACTGTCAATACGGCCAATAGCCGTGTTGGCCTTGGCTTGGGTAGAAATCGTGACAGCCCCAGCACCAGCGGTATAGCTAATCAACGAAATCGTATTCGCCCGCATGATGGACATCGCAATGGTTTGACCAGCATCTGGACCTACTTGAAACTTTTTCGCCGTCTCGTAACCACCGCTGAGGAGTTTTTGATTGTTGAATTCGGTATCGATGGCAATCCGGTCGATTTCCGACATCATTTGTTCAAGTTCATCCTGGAGATCCTTACGATCACCAGCGATGAGGGTATCGTTGGCCGCTTGAACCGCCAATTCCCGCATCCGTTGCAACGCATTGGTCGTTTCATCCAGCGCACCTTCAGCAACCTGCACCAGTGAAATGGCATCATTGGCGTTGCGCACCGCCTGATTGGTTCCACGAACTTGTGCCGTCATCCGTGTCGAGATGGACAACCCCGCCGCATCGTCCGCCGCCCTGTTGATACGTAACCCCGAAGAAAGTCTTTCAAAGGTTTTTCCAAGCTCACTGGTAGACTTCAACAGATGCCGTTGGGCGTTGATGGAAGTCATATTGGTGTTGATTGCGAGAGCCATCGTATTCTCCATATCCTAAGGAATCATCCGATTCCAATTATAGTTGCCTTCCTTGGCGAGCCAGACCGTTCATTTGCGAGGGCCGGTCCTTACCCTCCAGTGATGTTTCTTACCCCAACAACTGCAATGCGATTTGCGGTTGTTGATTGGCTTGGGCCAGAATTGCCGTTCCCGCCTGTTGCAGAATGGCATTTTTGGTCAAATTTGCCGTCTCAGTGGCAATGTCCGCATCAAGAATGCGCGAACGCGCTGCCGAGGTGTTTTCCAAAATATTGCTCAGATTGGCAATCACCGCCTCAAAGCGGTTTTGAAACGCACCCAGTTTGGAACGGATGTCGGAAACCGAATCCAGTGCGCTGTCAATCCGACCGATAGCGGTGTTGGCCAGCGTCTGGGTAGAAATCGTGACCTTACCAGCACCAGCGTTATAGCTGATTAACGACGCCGCAGTCGCCCGCATGATGGACATTGCGATGGTTTGACCACCATCTGGACCCACTTGAAACTTTTTCGCCGTCTCGTAACCACCGCTGAGCAATTTTTGATTGTTAAACTCGGTATCGATGGCAATCCGGTCGATTTCCGACACCATTTGTTCAAGCTCATCCTGGAGATCCCGACGATCACCAGCGATGAGCGTATCGTTGGCTGCCTGAACCGCCAATTCCCGCATCCGTTGCAAGGCATTGGTGGTTTCATCCAAGGCACCTTCGGCGACCTGCACCAACGAAATGGCGTCATTGGCGTTGCGTATGGCTTGATTGGTACCCCGCATTTGCGAAGTCATTCGAGTCGAAATCGACAAACCTGCCGCATCATCCGCAGCACGGTTGATGCGCAACCCGGATGAGAGTCGCTCAAAGGTCTTACCCAGTGCCATGGTAGACTTTAAAAGATTACGTTGAGCATTGATTGACGCGATATTGGTATTGATTGCAAGTGCCATTGTCTTTCTCCATTCTTACAGTCGTCGCTTTGGACAACCACAATCCGCAATTTCCATCCATGGATATGCTTGAACCGTTCATTTTCAGGGTCGGTCCAACCCTCTAACCCCTATCAGCCCAAGAGTTGCAGGGCAATCTGCGGCTGTTGGTTGGCTTGCGCCAAAATCGCCGTCCCCGCCTGTTGCAAAATGGCATTCTTGGTCAGGTTCGCCGTCTCTGTCGCAATATCGGCATCCAAAATGCGCGAACGAGCCGCTTGCGTGTTTTCTACAATGTTACTCAGGTTGGCGATCACCGCTTCAAACCGATTCTGGTAAGAACCCAAGGTGGAGCGGATATCGGACACCGAATCCAATGCCGAATCAACCCGCCCAATGAGCGCATTGGCCAACGATTGCGTTGATTTCGTACCCACCCCCGTATGGTACAGTTTAAAGTTGTACGAGTTCGCGGTAGGTGCCCCCATCAACGCTTTCGCGCTGGCCGCATTGATTGTCACCGCAATGGTTTGACCACCATCGGGACCCACTTGCATCTTCTTGGTGGTAAAAGTACCATCGATAACCTTCTGATTGTTAAACTCGGTTTCGGTGGAAATCCTTTGTACCTCATAAACCAACTGATTGATTTCCTGTTGCAGATCTTCCCGATCCCCAACGATCAAGGTATCGTTTGCCCCCTGAACCGCCAGCTCACGGATCCGCTGCAAAGCATTGGTGGTTTCGTCCAAGGCACCTTCGGCGACCTGCACCAACGAAATGGCATCATTGCTATTGCGTATGGCTTGGGTGGTGCCTCGGATCTGAGAGGTCATACGGGTCGAAATGGACAACCCCGCAGCATCATCGGCAGCGCGATTGATACGCAATCCCGATGACAATCTCTCAAATGTTTTGCCCAGAGCATTGGTAGACTTCTGCAATTGCCGTTGGGCATTGATGGAAGCAATATTGGTATTGATCGCGAGAGCCATGAGAATTCCTCCATGAGTTTATGATTTTCAAACAATCCCGACCTTCCGTGGTCGCTTTGGGCCTGATATTTCATTTTCGGGTCGGCACCAACCCGTCATTCATTAAAGATGCAACACCGTACTGTCCGCCTTCAAAGCTCTGGGCAAACAAGTACACAATTCAATAACATAATTAATCAATCAATAACATTATTTATGACTAAGCGGCAACGACCTCCTTGCTCTCTTTAACAGGCACACAAACTAAGTTTTTGAAAAACTTTACGACCTTGAAGCATCAGTTGGATTTTGGCTCACTGGGCAAGCGCATAACGGCTTGTCGAGAACCGAGGAAAGACGAACTTATTGATTCCGTTCCGATTGCCGAAAACACCGATGGCAAGCCGGGGACAGATGGTCTTGGATGATGCCGACCGTTGGGGAGAAGTAAAGTAGCCATGTGATGGTCACCTCCTGATAGCGGATCCGATCCGCTTCATTGCCCGTCCGTGGTTGGAGGTGGGTTGTTCATTCAATTTCGGGCCAACCCTAGCCCGTCTTTCATGTCGAGTGTCCGATCTGGGACCGGAACACTCTGGCGCGGCATCCTGCCAGCGCGAACATCCATCCGATGAAGGAGATGTTCCAAACTTGTTATTCTTATCGGCAACCTGGTCGTAAGCTTGAATCTTTTTTTCACGACCCTCAAGCATCCGATAAAACCGCATCAGGTGATCATGATTGCCACCATCCTGCATGCACTACTCTTATCGACTGTTTTCGTCTCATCTTGAATATTTTTATGGGGTACGCACTATTTTTTTAACGAATCTTTGTACCGCAACATGTTAAACCAATGATTTTGGGGTCCAGAGAGGGTAATCCTCTCCGAACCCCGATACGTTCAGGCGGAATGGGGTGGTATCGGTCCATGGCATGGGTGGCTTTTTACAAATACCCCGGGTGATTCCAGTTGGGGCCACTTTTTGCCCCAACGCATAAAAGTGGGCAAGTCATAGGTGCCACAGGTATTCAGACTGTCACAATGACGACCCCGGTTGGTTTTTGGCAAAAGCTGTTCGGTCAGGGTTTCGAAGGGATTATCCTGACGATCAGGAGTTTGGCGAATAAATCCAAATTCCACCATTTCGTTAAATTCGGAGGGCGTCAAAATTCCTATGAAGCGTGCTGGCAACTCCGCCCTGGGAATTGAGGCATAGGTTTGTTTTTCCAAATGATTCAACATAGACGTCTCCTTGGACAAAGAAAGTTCTGATATCCATTTATCAAAGGACGTGCCAAGAGTGGTGACGTTGTGTTGTACGGGTTAATGACAGGGCAATCGCATTTGAAATTTCTTGGCACCATGGCGTATTGATATTCGTTATTTTATTGGTATCAATTAAAAATA